>JAJZNG010000133.1 GCA_021847945.1 Actinomycetes bacterium
CTTCAACGACGCCGGGTATCTCCTCGCCGTTGCCGCTGTGATCGCCATAGCGTTCGTAATCTGGCACCGCTGGAAGGCCTACCATCGGGCTACGTCTAACCTTACAGGGACGCCGCTGCGACCCGAGGCCGAACCAGGTCCTCCTGTACTGCGCCCGCCGGTACGCAAAGCTTTCACCGGCCGAGCCGCCCAGGCAAGGTCGGACCTCCCCGAAAGCCTCCGAGCTGACACGCCCTCGCCCCCTGGGACAGCGCGCCGCCCCGAATCCTCGGCGGTGCGGAGCGAAGGTATCGATGCCGCCTTGCTTCCGGAGCGCTACCGCAGGGCCGGCGGCTAGAGAGACCGCCAGGTCGTGACCCTCCGGCCTTAGCGACGGTTCACGCTGCGCTCCACTGAGATCCCACGGTCCGCCGCAACATACCCGCCAACCTCACGACGATCGACGCCGTCAAACCCGCCCAAAGGCCCTGAATACCCCAGTGCAGTTGCCATGCCGCCACTCCAAGCGGCAGGTACACCCCGAGCGTCGCGACCAGAGTCAGGTCGCGCATGTATCGCACGTCGCCGGCTCCTATCAGAACTCCGTCGAGAGCGAAAACAACACCGGCTGCGGGCTGCATCCCAGCTAGGAACGGCCACAGCAGTTGCACTTGGCGACGGACTGGGGCAGCGGCGGTGAAGACGTCAGGGATCACAGACCATCCAGCGGCGAGCACCACACCCATAAACGCGCCAGCAGCAGCGCCGTAGCCGGCGACTTGCCACGCAATGCGGCGCGCCGTAGCCGGGTCTCCTGCTCCCAGGGCGGCCCCTACCAAAGACTGCGCTGCTATCGCAAAGGAGTCGAGCAAAAGCGAGACGAAAGCCCAGCATTCGTACCCGATCTGATGTGCAGCGATTTGAGCTGTACCCATGCGGGCCGCGACCGCCGACGCCGCCAGGATTGATAGTTGCAAGCCGGCTTTACGTGCCAGAAGGTCCTTCGCTGGTCGCAGGAAGCCGACCATGGTCTCCCGGCTCGGACGCCACGGACGCTGCTCTGCCCGTAGCACCGCGACGAAGAAAGCCCCGGCGACGGTTTGCGCCCCCAGGTTCGCCACGGCTGAGCCGACCAATCCTAGGCCGACTGCGTAGACGAGCACCGGCGACGCTGCTGCGGATGCCACGTTCGCGGCGACCACTATCGCGACGGGACGCTTCGTGTCTTGGACCCCTCTCATCCAACCGTTCCCAGCAAGGACGACAAGCATCCCTGGGAGTCCGAGAACTGCCACGCGAAACCAGCGTTCGGCGGCGTCAGCAAGAGTCCCTGGGCCGCCGGCGAGCAGGACTAGCATCGGCCTTGAAAGAGCCTCCCCGACGATCACCCCTGCTAAGCCGACCCCGAGAGCAAGGACGGATGCGGCTACCCCCTCGTCAACGGCAAGGTCACGCCGTCCAGCCCCGAACCATCTCGCCGCGCGGGCGGTGGTCGCGTAGTCGAGGAAACTCCCTAGCATCGCGATCAACGACAGCAGCGTTCCACCGAGGCCGAGAGCCCCCAGCGGCGTAGGGCCTAGGTGGCCAACCACGGCTGTATCCACCAGCACATACGTCGGCTCTGCCGCTAGCACCAGAAAGGCTGATCCAGCGAGCACCAAGAGCCGGCGCGTTCCAGGCACGTCAAGCACCACCGCCGATACTACCCGGCGTAGCCGGGCCTGCCGTCTACGCCCGAACGCCTGCCGGCCAAGATCGGACTGGTAGTGTGAGGATATGGGAGCGCTCCGACTTCCCTCGACGGAAGCGCGGCCAGTCGACTATGGGTCCCTCTTGGAGTTTCGGGATGTGGACGTCGTGGCCTTGGACGTCGACGGAACCTTGCTCCCAGACGCCGTGTCGACGGTGTCAGAGCGCATCGTCGAAATGCACCGACTTCTCGCATCGCATCCGGCGCCGGTAGATTTCGTTCTCGTCACTGGCCGGCCCTGGGCCGGTGTCAGGGACGTGGTCGCAGCCTTCGAGGAGGCTGCAGGTCGCCGGGCACCTCACGTGGTGCACTTCGGTTCGGTGGTAACGGACGCTGTCGGCCAGCAGGCGCTCCGGCGTAGCGCGATCCCCGCCGAAATAGTGCAACAGGTGGTCGACGTGTACCGGGCACACGGTCTGTCTGCATCCGCGATCGAGTGCGGCAACGACCTGCAAGAGGCACACTGGTTCGTCGCGGACACCGCCGGAGCCGGCCCGGAGTCGACATACGATTTCGGCGTGCCTATCAGACGCGTTCACCGCCTTCCCGACGGGGTGGACAGCCAGGCCGTTCTCACGAAAACAGAAGAGTCGACCGCAAGGAGGGTGCTGTCAGACTTGGCTTCTCTAGGCGCTGGCCTGCCGATGGAGTACCACTCGCCGAGCGGGACCTTGTACGTGGACTCTCAGGGTTCGTCGAAAGCTGAAGGTCTTCACCGGGCTCTGGCCGAGCTCGGGGTCCCACCCAACCGGGCTATCGCGATTGGCGACGCAACTCCCGACATCGCGATGTTCGACAGTGTCCGCTTCGGCGTGGCCGTCGGCACGGCTAGCAGCGATGTGGTAGGAGCCGCCCGGTATGTGTGTGAGGGCGGGCCGTCACGAGCGGTCATAGAAGTGCTCGAAGTCCTCATAGCGGCCCGGTCTGAAACGTTCGGTTAGCAGGCGGTGGCACAGTCAGGGAGCAGCGTGCCTTGAACCCGCTGCTGTCAGCGGAACTGCGGGTTCATTAACCCGACGCCAAGTCGGCGAGGCCCTGCATTCGGGCGGATACTGCTCTGTGACGGCGCAGGATGTCTTCGACGGCGTTGCTGACAAGCCTCCCGTCGAGCACCACAGGTCGCCCAGCGACGATGGTGTGCCTCGCTTGAAGCGGCCCGCACCTCAACCAGGCCTCGACGGGGTCCGTTAGAGCACCGGCGAACGGTACGCCTTCCAAAGGCCAGCAGACCAGGTCGGCGACACTCCCCGGAGCCAACTGGCCGATCTCGCCATCACGACCGAGACATGCCGCCGACCCGCGGGTCGCGATCTCCAGCGCTCTGCGAGAGCCCATAGCCGTGGGACCGCCACGAAGGCGACCCTGCATCAGGGCCATCCTCGCCTCCAGCCAAAGTGACGCGTGGTCAGTCGAAGCGGACCCGTCGCAGCCCAGCCCCACAGGAGAACCCGCTGCTATCAGCTCGGCGACCGGCGCGATACCCCCGGCGATCATCATATTTGACGACGGGCAGTGAGCGACACCAACACCGGCGCGGCCAAGGCGGGCGATCTCAGAGCTGTCCGGGTATACGCAGTGAGCGACCCAAGCTCTCGACGTCATCCATCCGACGTCTTCGAAGTGGTCGATGGTCCGCTTCGAGAACTTCTCCATAGCGAAACGGTCCTCGTCGGGGTCCTCGGCTAGGTGGGTGTGCAAGCGGACGTCGAGACGTTCAGCTAGTTCGGCCGTTCGCCTCATCAACTGGTCAGTCACGGAAAAAGGAGAGCAAGGCGCCAAAGCGATCTGGAGCATCGAACCCGGGTTGGGGTCGTGGAAGGCAAGGACGAGTCGCTCGCTCTCGGCGAGGATGTCGTCGTCGTCCTGCACGACAGAGTCCGGCGGCAAGCCCCCGTCTTTGACCGAAAGGCTCATCGACCCGCGCGTCGGGTGGAATCTCATACCCAACTCGCGGGCGGCTGTAATCTCAGCTGATATCAGGTCCCCTCCACCTTTCGGGTGGACGTAGAGATGGTCGGTCGTGGTAGTGCAACCGCCGAGGGCCAGTTCAGCCAGTCCGACCCAAGCCGAAAGATATGAAGCCTCTTCGTCCAGACCAGCCCAGACCGGGTAGAGGGTGGTGAGCCACTCGAACAGCGTCCCGTTGACGGCAGGGGCGAAGGACCGGGTGAGGTTTTGGTAGATGTGGTGGTGCGTGTTGATGAGACCGGGCGTGACGAGGCAGCCCTGTGCCGAGATTGTCTCCGCAGCGGGTGGCAAGGGATCACTCGGTCCTCCCAGAGACACGACGAAACCGTCCCGGACGGCGACCCAGCCTCCTGGGATCTCCCTGCGCCGGTCGTCCACGGTCGCCACCAAATCCGCTCCGACCACAACCAGGTCGACGGCCCCGGGCTGGACGCGCCCCGCCGGAGGTTCACCTGCTGGTCGACCTGACCGATCATGCGCGTCCCCGGCCGTGCCGGGGCCTTCTACGTCGTCTGGAGCCATAACGAATGCAACCTTAGACCAGCCGCCAAGCCGGCCGAACTCGGAGCGAAACGTCGCCTTCCGGCGTGACACCGCCGCCACCGGGTGGAAAGTCGCTAGCTGGGCGGTTAGCTTTGCAATTGTGACTCCGGTTCTGGTAGTCGAGGTCGGCCCCGTGGCGGATATGCACGACACCGGGTGGGGCCATCCTGAGCGCGCCGAGCGACTGCGCGCGGTGGAAGCCGGAACGCGGGATCCCTTGCTAGAAGGGGTTGTCATCAGAACCCCTTCTCGTCCAGCGACCCGGCACGAGCTGGTCAGGGTGCACACCGCCGGCTACGTCGATGCTTTGCGTGACTTCATAGCCGCTGACGGTGGTGATATCGACCCCGACACGCACGTTTCGACTGGGTCGTGGGACGCCGCGCTTGTCGCCGCAGGTGCCGGCCTGACAGCTGTGGAAAGCCTCGACAGGGGTGAAGCCTCAAGCGCCTTCGTGGCGGTGCGCCCGCCGGGACATCACGCCACGCGGAGCGCCGCCATGGGATTCTGCCTTCTCAACAATGCCGCGGTTACAGCCGCTGCCCTGGCCGACCGGGGAGAGCGAGTCCTGATCGTCGACTGGGATGTGCACCACGGGAACGGCACCCAGGAAATTTTCTGGGACGACCCTAGGGTCATGTATGTCTCGACGCACCAGTGGCCGGCATATCCCGGCACGGGCAGAGCACAGGACACGGGCGGACCGGGAGCCCCCGGTTTGACGATCAACCTGCCCTTACCCGAAAAAGCGACAGGCGACGTAGCCCGCAGGGCCTTGGAGCGTATCGCCGCACCAGCGATAGAAAAGTTTGATCCGACCTGGGTCGTTGTCTCGGCAGGATTCGACGCACACCGGGCTGACCCTCTGGCGGACTTGGCGTGGAGCGCCGGGGACTTCGCCGACCTCACGGCAGACGTCGCCACCTGGGCTCCCCACCCGGGCCGGATGGTGGTCCTTCTCGAAGGCGGCTACGATCTCGACGCCCTGAGGATGTCTGTGACTGCCACCATCGCAGCCATGGCCGGTGAGAGGTACCACCCGGAGGCCCCCACGTCGGGCGGGCCTGGCGGGGATCTCGTGGACCCGCTCGCAGCGTTACGCCAACGGCTCATCGGATCCTAAAGACAGCAGCGCGCAAGCAGGGGCGGCGCATGCTCGTGCCACCTCGAGGCTACCGGCGCTCAGCGCAGCGGTACCCGCCAGATGACTACTGTGCCGGAAGGCTTCCGGCCTGTCAGCTTGAGGTCGCCTCCTAGTTGCTCCGCGCGCGTAGAGAGGTTGCGTATGCCCGAACCGGCGGAAGGGTGGTCGGAGACTCCGACACCGTCGTCGGAGACTACAACGCTGAGCATCACGTCTTCCACGGAGACTATTACGTCAGCTGACGTGGCCCTCGCGTGTCTCGCCACGTTGGAAAGAGCCTCGCGGATAACAGCGGTAAGCTCGGGGTACATGCCGTCGGGGACCGACGCCTCGACCGGCCCGCGAAACTCGAGCCGGGGAGAGAAACCAAGTTGTTCGCGCGCGTCGGAGAGGACCTTACGTACGCCGGCGCGGAGCCCTTGGCCGGCCGAGTCGTCAGGAGGGTGGTTCAGGTCGAAGATGGTCTCCCGTATCTCCCGTATTACTTCGTCTATCGCGTCTACGCTGGAACGAAGCCTGTCGGCCACGCCAGGGCCGGCGTCGCGCTGAGCTGCCTGCAGGCCCATTCCTATGGCAAACAACCTCTGGATCACCGTGTCGTGAAGATCCCTGGCGATACGTTCCTGCTCGGCGGCCAAACGGACCTCGTCTAGCGAAACCCGGGTGCTGGCAAGGTCCAACACGACCGCAAGAGACGCCGCAAAGGTCTCGGCGGCGGCGACCTCGCCTCTTTCGAAACATCCCTTTCCTGCCGCCCGAGCGACGATCACACATCCAACGGCGGAGTCCTGGTTGAGCATCGGCAGGTAGGCCCCGCAGCCGAACCCACCTGCGCGGACTCTCGGATGAACCTTTGGTTCAGATGACAGGTCCTCCACCAGAACCGTCAGCGCTCGGCCGATCGCCTGAGCAGCCGGGCCGTCCGGAGTAAGGTCCAGCGAGTCGGTCCCTTCGCCTGAGGACGCCACGACCGACAGACCGTGGTCGCCGTCAGTCCCGTCCCGAGCGGACAGACCTTCGGCCGCAGCCCGGTCGGCGAAGTTGGATCGAAGCACGATCCAGGCGGCGTCGGCGTCAGCGACGCCGCGAACCCTGTCGGCTGCGACCGCTAGAAGCTCTGCGACAGGTTCCCCTGCTGTGGCTTTGGTCGTCACTTCGTTGACGAAGCGCTCCACCTCCAAGCTACGCCGCTGCGCCGTTGCGTCCCGGACGAAGGCTCCTACTAGCCGGATGCCTGCAATCTGCAGCGGTACCAGGCTTACGTCGACGGGGAAAAGGCTGCCGTCTCTGCGCCGCCCTAGCAGTTCGAGGCCGGCTCCCATCGGCCTCCCAGAGGGGGCTCGAACGAAGCGGTCCACGTGGGCTTCGTGGCGCTTCCTGACATCTTGCGGTAGGAGCATTTCCAACTTGCGGCCTACGATCTCGTCGACTCGATAGCCGAAGAGTGTCTCCAACGCCGAGCTAGCAACCCTGACGGTCCTGCCTTCGTCCACGACGACGATCGCGTCGGGACAGTTACTAAACATCTCAGAGAGGAGGTCGTTGCTTTCCGCGTCCACCGACCAAGAGGCTACCCTCTGGCTGGGGGACGGCTCCTGCCGGTAGAGTCGTCGGTGCTGTGAGGTCAAGACCGCTCCGCTCGTATGGACCTGAGTCGGACACACCGACCACGAAACCAGCACGGGACCGTCTCTTCCAGGGGCCCGAAGACCGTCGGGCTCTTCTCGTCATGAGCGTTGGCCACGGAATCCAGCATTTCTACGTAGCCGGCCTGGCAGTCTGCTATCCCTTCGTGCTCGCAGACCTGCACGTGTCTTACGGGCAACTCGGCCTTGTGCTCACCGTCGCCGGGATTCTAGGAGGACTGCTCCAAGGTGCAGCAGGGCTGCTTCGAGGAGCAAGCGCCAGGCTCGTACTCGGCCTGCAAAACGCTGGACTGGCAGCGTCAACGCTTCTCGGGGCGGTAGCCCCGGGGTTCGCCGTGTTCGGAGCGGCCCGAGTCCTCGGAGCGCTCACAAGCTGGCCCCAACACCCGGTCGGCTCGGCCTATCTGTCGGAACGTTTCCCCCGCCGGCGTTCGACAGTGTTGAGCTGGCACACAGCGGGAGGTAGCGCCGGGACGGTGACAGTACCTTTGATAGTCACCGCCCTCATCGCGACGGCCGGATGGCGGTGGGCTCTGGTCGCGCTCACGGGCTTCCTCGCGGCCGGGGCGCTGCTAATGGCCGCTGCCTTGCCGAAGGAGCACCACCCCACCCAGGTGAGCCATGAAACGGCCCGGGTGGGAACACGTGATCTGCTCCGCAACCGCCGAGTGATCGCAGTGCTCGCAGCTTCGACCGTCGCCGCAGGAGGCAGGGGCCTGGGGACGCTCTCCACGTTCATCCCAGGCGATCTGCGAACCCACCTCGGGCTTTCGGCGCTGACAGTAGGAATCGTCTTCAGCGTCATCATGGCGGCGAGCATCGCCGGTCCGCTGGTCGGCGGGACCTTGGCAGACCGGTTCGGACGACGCTCGACCCTGGTAATCACTTATCTTGCCGGGGCGGGAGCGATGGCAGCGTTCGGCTTCTCCGGGAGCTCTCTAGGATCGTTAATCCCGCTCGGACTTGCGGTTGGGCTTCTCGCGTACACCGAGTCTCCGCTGATCCAGGCGCTATTCTCCGACCTTACAGCCGACGGCAACGCCAGGTCAGCGTTCGGGGCCTTCTTCGCGATCGCCTACGGGGTCGGCTCCCTTTGGACCGCCCTGCTCGGGTGGATCATCGACGCATCGGGCTTCCCGGCAGCGTTCGCCACCATGGCCGGCTCGTTCGTGCTTGCAGGCGCCATCATCGCGTTCGGCACTTGAGGCCTCAAACCGGAGCTTCCAGGTCCAGGCGGGGCCTGCGCTCGGGAGGGCGGAGCTCGCCGAGCAGGCTGAGCAGGTCGTCCCTGTCCGCCCTTCGAGCCGGGTCGTCCCAGAGGTTCACTCGCTGGAGCGGATCCTCGGCGAGGTTGTAGAGCTCCCCCTCGCTACCGTCATAGAGAGTCCCCGGCTTGTAGGCGGTGCAAACCCATTCGGAGGTGCTCACGGTGCGCAGGTGAACGTCGACGCCGTACAGCTCACTGTCCCACTCAGTGAGGACACCCTCGTGGGTAGTTTCACTTGGCTTTGCGAGCACCGAACCTTGCATCCACCCAGCCCGGTCGATGCCGGCGATGGAAGCTATGGTCGGGGCAAGGTCGACGAGACCAACCGGAGTTGAGACCACCCCGGGCGTTGGCCGGCTAGAAAGAGCAGGGCGCCAGATGAGCGGAAGGCGCATCAGGGACTCTACGTGGTAGGGGCCTTTGAACAAGAGCCCGAAGTCACCTTGGAACTCGCCGTGGTCGGTGGTGAAGATGACGTCCACATCATGCTCCCATCCTCTAGCGGCGATAGCATCCATCACCCTACCGACAGCTTCGTCGATCAGTTCGCACTCCACAGCGTTTCTAGCGTTGACTTCCCTTACTTGGTCAGTTGTGAGAGTGGCAGGAACCCACTTCGGAGGAGCCTCGAAGTTCGATACCAACCTTCCCTCGTACCACATCTTCCAGTGGCGGGGTTTGGCGTCCAGGATCGCCTCGCGTTCGGACCTGTCCACGGGGTAGCCGACCGGTAGGGGCACTTGGCGCCAGTCAACCCGGGACATCTCGGACTGCGGCGGATCCCACGGGTGGTGCGGGTCGGGAAAGCTCATCCACGCGAACCAGTCGTCACCGGACCGGAGGGAGTCCAACCAAGCGATCGTGTGATCGGCGACCCAATCGGTGTGGTACCAGCCGCGCGGCACGTGGTTCACGTGAACCTGGGGTGCACCGGTCTCGCCTCCCCCGGCGGAGTTCACCTCAAGGTCAGCGTCGAGAGCCGGATAGAACATGGCGGCGGCCTCGGGGTGATTCGCCCGCAGCCAGCGTGCGTAGTGGAGTTGCCCAGCAGAGCCGTGCGTCGCCAGCTCAAGGTGCTCGAAACCGCGGTGCTCGCCACCGGAGGGCACCGTTCCCGTCGCTGCCAGGGCATTCTCTGTGAAGCGCGTGAAGGGGTCAAGGAAAGGCTCGAAGTGGGCCTTTCCTATCAGTGCCGTCCTGTAACCGTTTTCACGGAGCAAAGCAGCGACAGACGGTGCGTCGAGAGGGAGAGGCACGCCGTTCATCCACACCCCATGAGTGCTCGGGTGCTGGCCGGTGAGGATTGTCGAACGCGACGGCATGCAAACCACCGACTGCGGCACCGCCCGTTCGTAACGGAAGCCCTGAGACGCCAAGCCGTCCACCACCGGGGTCCGTGCGATCACACCACCGTTTACCCCGAGCGTGTCGTAGCGCTGCTGGTCGGTGGTGACCAGCAAAATCTTTCGGCCCATCAGCCTTCCCCTTCCAAGATCTCACGTAGGTGACGCAGAGAGGCACCAGCGGCGCCGGCTATCACCAGTGCCATGACGGCGGGGTCCGCGTCGGCTGCGTAGGAAACCAGACTTGTCCCGTCCCCGAGATCGAACACGTCGATAGTAGATAGATGTTCGCGAAATAGCGCCGTGCCGATCCTGTACTGAAAGCGCCTCTGCAGAGAGTCGTTCGTGACGATAGTCTCGGGCATCGACATCCCGCTGGCGGTCAGGACTGTCCTCGTCGATCCTTCGACCGTCGCCGATTCGATGCCGTCGAACCATTCAGATATCCGAGTGGGATCACCGACCAGTTCCCAAACCTGTTCGGCGGTCCGTCCTATGCGCATCTGTCGCCTGACGCTTGCTCTCAACGTGGAAGCTCCCCAACGGAGCGCTCTTGCGCTGCGTCACTAACCATCATCTGCGTTCAGCCTCGCTGTGCCATCAGCTCGACTAGGAACTCTGCTATCGCCGGGCCTTGGTCCTCCTGCAGAAAGTGACCCGCCCCTTCGATAGTCCGGTGCGGCTGGCCCTCGGTCCCAGGGATCCGGCCAAGGAAAACCCGCTCCCCTCCCTTGGTTATGGGGTCACTGTCACTAAACGCACAGACGAACGGGCGTTCGAACCGCTCCAGCACCTCCCACGCGGCAAGGTTCGCTTTACGAGCGGGATCCTCGGTGGATGTCGGGACCAAGGCAGGGAATACCCGAGCACCAACTTTGTATGAGTCATCCGGGAACGGTGCGTCATAGGCTCTGACGACGCTCTGCGCCAGAGGCGTCTTGCATCCCCGCGATACGATGGCTCCGACGGGTAACTCCGGAGACTCTTGGCTGTAGCGCTGCCACGACAGGAATGCCTCGGTGGGTGGGCGGTCACCGGTCGGTAATCCGGTGTTCGATACGACGACCCGGGAGAAAATATTAGGTTTCTCACCGACTAGGCGTAGACCTATCAGCCCACCCCAGTCTTGACAGTAGAGCGTCACATCCTCTAGGGCGAGAGCCCCAAAGACAAGGCTCGCCATCCACTCAACATGGTTTTGGTAGGAGTAGTCAGCCGACCTGGTGAGCTTGTCAGACCGGCCGAAGCCGACCAAGTCGGGTGCGACACAACGAATCCCGTGGGAGACCAGCGTCGGAATCATTTTCCTATACAGGTAGCACCATGAAGGCTCTCCGTGCATCAGAAGCGCCACCGGACCGCTGCGCGGCCCCTCGTCTAGATAGTGGATCCTTATACCGCCCGTGCTCTGCGCGTAATGAGGTTCGAAGTCGAATCCGTCGAGGTCTTCGAAGTATTCGTCGGGTGTGCGCAGCACTTCCATGGGTATCTCGATTCTTCCCGGGGCCTCAAGAGTTGTACTGAGACTCTAACATGGCAACGTCACTGACAAGGTTGCCGAGAGCCAGGTTGACGTCGTCTAGGTGGTACCCCCAGGTAGGCCCGAGTGAGGCCTTTACAAGAGGCCTGGTGTCTCCGGGGATGCCCGTCGGAGTCACCTGGAGCCACGTCGCCCCGCCAGCGGTCTTGCACTCGGCTGTATAAAGGTCCGGGTAGGTGACCCATGGAACCGCCCCGCTACCACGGAAGTAGGGCGACAGCAGGCCTGAGGTCCCGCCGACATCTGCTGGGTTGACACAAGCCACCTGTTGACCGGTAGAAGTCGTCTGCAATGACATGAGGCTCACCCCGCTGCCCGGCCTGCCGAACAGCGAATCCGGCGGCGGCTGGGAACCGAACGTCGAGTAGGCGATTGCGCAGCCCGGGACTTTTAGCGAGGTGCACAGGGGAATGTGCTTGAAGGTGGCTCCCACGACAGACCCGGTTGGAACCTGCAGGTTGCCGCCAGCGAGTATGGCGACGACTACACGCTTTAGGAGGGCAGGATTGTCGTCGACTTGCTCAGACAGGAGTCGGATCAGCATCGCAGCCCCCTGGGAGTGACCTATGAAGATGATCGGCCGACCGTCATTGTCGTGGCTGAGGTAGTAGCTCCAGTCGGCAAGCAGGCTTTGGTATGCCACATCCAGACCGGAGACGCCAGCGGTGAAGAGCCCGGCGACTGTCACCTGACGGTACATAGGTGCCCATACCCGACACACTGAGGAGAAGCGGGAGGCCTGTTGCTCGGCTGCGTTGATCTCGGCGGGCTGGACTGTCAGGTTGGCGTTGTCTCCGCTCTCGGTGCTGACTGTCGGATAGACGTAGAAGCAGTCGAATGGAGAGTTTCCAGTGGGGCCGGCTTTTACCTGTGACGTGGTCCCGCTCGCCGTGACCGATTCGGCTTCCAGATTCGCAGTGCACGGGTCTGGGGTCGCTCCCGGCTGGCAAAGCCAGACCGGCTCTCCAGTAGTTGTCTCCCCTTCTGCCGGCGAGTTTGTCTGCGTAGATAGCGTGGTGGAAGTGGAGGCGTGGGGCAGGCTCGGCGATGACGACTTCGTAGGAGACGACCCACACGATGCGAGGATGAGAGCCAGCAGGACTAATAGTGCCGTCGAGATGCGGATGCGCATACCCTGAAGCTACCAATCCCCAGCAGCATCGGACGGTTTCGGCCCGAACCTCTCAACGTACGCGGGTTGCGCTACTGGGCCAATTCGAGCTAGGCGATAGGAGAAGCCGGACGGCCTCTGGTCCTTTCCGCGTGAGCTTCGAGCAAGTGGGCTGCCGAAAGCGTAACCGACTCTGCCGTGGGAATGTGAAGGCTCTCGTCGATGCTGTGGGCGTTGGATCCTGGTCCGAGCACGCCGGTGGCGACGATTTGGACCCCCGGAAAGCGCTTTCCCAGTGTGGCCAGGAAAGGTATTGTCCCGCCTTCACTCGTCCAGCCTGCCTTGCGCCCGAACGCCGTTGTCGATGCTTTGTCCAACGCCTCAAGCAGCCAAGGTGCGAGCCGAGGACACGACCAACCCGACGCCGGAGGGTGCGCTGTTACGGTTACTTTCGCGCCGGACGGTGGGTCTTGTTTCAAGACATCGACGATTGAGGCGGTTGCCGTCACAGCATCCACAGACGGCGGCAGGCGGAACGAGAGATTGGCTGTCGTGCCAGCATGGACCACGTTCCCGCCTTCGCTCACAGAGGGCATGCCGTCGATACCGATGACCGACATCGCCGGCCTCCACGCTTGTCTCAACAACCGCTCCGCAGGGCCGTCGCCGGCGAGCTCGACGCCTTCCAATACGGGAAGCTGACCTGCGACGACGTCGCCAAGTTCACTAGCAAGGTCTTCGAGCCTACGAACCTGATCTGCGGGGGGTTGCGCCGAGAGTGCAGGTAGGAGCACTTCGCCTGTATCGGGGTCCTCCAAGCGGTTGAGAAGCTGGCGAAGCACACGAAAAGAGGAAGGCACGACGCCCGACGCCGTTCCCGAGTGCACTCCCCGCTCGAGAACCCTGATGTCGACTGTGACTACTGCGTTGCCTCGAAGCGATTGGGTCAGCCACAGCCGGTCAAAGGTTGGCGCCCCCGAGTCAAGGCAGACGAGCAGGTCTGTTCCCACTAGCCTTTCGGTCAGCGCATCGAGGTGTGCTTCTAAGTCGGGGCTTGCGCTTTCTTCGCTTCCCTCTATCAAAACGACGCATCGGGGATGCCGCCGCCCGGCTTTTTCAACTGACTCGACGGCTAGGAGCGCAGCGAAAAGTGAGTAGCCGTCGTCTGCGGAGCCCCTTCCGTAGAGCCTGTCACCGCGAACTATAGGGCGGAACGGGTCCAGCCCGGGACTCCAGTTCCCCAGAGGTGGCTGCTTGTCGAAGTGACCGTACAGCATCACCGTTCCGCTCGCTTCGGGGTCGGTCGCGGGAATTTCGCAGACGAGCACCGGGGTGCGGCCTTCGAGGCGGTGGACGTCTACTCGTATGCCCCCAATAGGCCGGTTCTTCGCCCAGTCGGCCAAGAACTCCGCTGCCCGATCGAGGTGACCAGCCGTTGCCCATGCTGGATCGTAGGCGGGCGACAAACAGGGTATTTCCAGGTAGCGAGCCAAGACATCCAACGCCTCGTCGGCAAACCTGACTTTCATCGAAGTTTTCGGTGGCACCTTTTCACTGTAATCGTGACGCCATGCAGCCCCGAGCCCAACTGGGACGACCTCGCCGCAAGCTGACATCAGCTGGGGGTCACCTTCGATGAGAGCCTGTAGAGTTGCTCACCCGCGCCACGAACGACAAGACTCCCCTCCTCGCCGGCCCATGCTGCTAGGTCGATGGTCGATGGGTCGAGGTAGTCGAGGTTGACCGAACGCACCACCTTCTCGGGGATACCAGTAGCCAGCGTAACGGTCACGCGTGCGCGCTCTCCGTCCAGATCGCTATAAGTTCCGGCTCCTCGAAGGTGGGTGGAGTGAGCCAGATCCCCCCAGTGATAGCCCTTGAAGCGGTCCCACTGCTTGACGTAGAAGTCACGACAGTGATACCCGATGTCAACGACAGCGGGATGGGTGACGGCCAACTCCGTCACATGCGGCGCGTAGATGACCACCTGCCCGCCGTCAGCGACCACCGGTTCGACTTTGTAGAAGCCTTTGGCGCCGGTCCACATGTCGTCATACTTCCGTGGGAGAATTGACAGTACCTTACGTACAGGGGTGTTCAGGTATCGTATATGTGTCTGGGCAGACACGTCTGCAGCGGCCTGCCAAGCTGCAGTCGGTTCGCCGAAAGCCAGAAAGTGCAATCCGTTCGACTCTGAAGCGTTGACCGCACAAAAAGCCCAACGCTCGGAAGGTACCATCGAAGCGGCCTCGTCGATGAGGGCTCGGACCGGAGTGATTCCCCGAACCCCGATTATGTCAGCACTTGTTATCAAAGCACCCAGCCAGTGGGACACGTCGATGAACTCATGGCCGGAGACCCCGGGGAAGAGGTACTTGTTCCCCCCGGAGAAGCCGACCACTTCGTGAGGAAAGACAGGTCCGACGATGAGAGTGACTTCATGGTCGACCACGGCCCGGTTGACCCTCACTGGCACGTCTTGGCTGATCGCTCCGTTGGACAGGTCCGCTATCTTCGCTGCTCTTATGGTCCCGAGAGTAACCAGAGAACCGGGATCCCAGCAGGCGTGATCCACCACGCGCATCCCCGGGAAGGTCTCGTCAAGCCCGCCAAGACGGTACCCAAGGTGGCGGGCGTGGGCTTGCGCCCCCATAGCTGCATGAGTGCCGAGCGCTACGAGAACAGTGAGCCTCGAAACCCTCCCTTTCAGGCAAGAGTACACAGACCTGACCAGAAGGGGAAGTGGACAGCTCCGGGTCGCGTCGGGCACCAACATGCACACGCTGCGACCGTCGAGGGGAACGCCCGAAAGCCGCTCATGTATGAACGTTTCTACCTCGTCCCCGGCCAGAAATCGTCCCGGACCGCCGACCGCAGCTGCCCCGTCCGGCGAGCTCGCTTCTATATCCTCGTGGGCCACTTGTCTTGCACTCCCCTACCTGATGGCGAGTAGTTGCGTCTAACGCTACTGCGGATGAGTATATGAAGAATGCCTTCGTCGTCTCGGTTGGAGCTGAACCCTGATCGCCTCCTGCCGGGGGATCCCCAGCAGCGGCGTATCGCTCGTCAACTCTACGAGGCGGTCAAGGAACTGCCAGTGATCTCACCGCACGGCCACGTCGACCCCCGCATCCTGGCCGAGGACGTCCCCTTCAGGGATCCGGCCGGTCTTCTCATATCACCGGATCACTACGTGACCCGCCTGCTTCACGCAGACGGCGTGAGCCTCCACGACCTCGGAGTGGGCCGCCAGGCGCTCTCTGAGGACGAAGCCAGGCGAGCGTGGAGACACCTATGCGAGCACTGGAAAGTGTTCGCTGGGACGCCTGTGCGGTTCTGGCTCGAGGCTGAGTTGGTGGAGATATTCGGGGTAACTTTGCGACCGTCGGCGCAGACAGCCGACACCATCTTCGAACAGGTCACCGACTGCCTCGGTCAGAACGCCTACAAGCCACGGGCGCTTTACGATCGTTTCAAAGTCGAAGTGCTCACAACAACCTTCGACCCATGTGACGATCTTTCCATCTATGACATGCTCTTCAATGACCCCACCTGGGCAGGGAAGGCTATCCCAGCGTTTCGCCCGGACCGCTACCTTGAGCTCGCGCGGCCGGACTGGCCGAAGCTGGTCGGGCAACTCGGAGAGGCTGCGGGGGTGGACACCGGGGACTACCGAGGCTTCTTGGAGGCCCTTGAGCAACGCCGGCGCTTCTTTGTCGACCACGGCGCGACCTCAGCTGACCACAGCCACTTCGATGCGCGGACTGATCCTCTCGAAGCGGCCGAAGCGGGGAGGATCTATCGGGTTGCTCTGGCTGGGACCGCCAACAGCGACGAAGCGGCCGCCTTCCGCCGGCACATGATGCTGGAGATGGCACGGATGTCGTGTGAGGACGGGCTCGCGATGACGCTTCACTCTGGGATCAGACGCAACCACCATCGGCCGACTGAGGCTGTCTTCGGCTCCGACACTGGCTGCGACATCCCAGTCGGGGTGGAGTTCACAGAGGCTCTGCGCCCCCTACTAGAACGTTACGGCACCGCCGCAGGCTTCCATCTGGTCGTCTTCACTGTGGACGAGACCGTCTGGTCGCGCGAACTGGCTCCTCTGGCCGGCTTTTACCCGTCGGTGTATGTAGGAGTACCCTGGTGGTTTCTCGATGCTCCGGATGCCATTAGGCGGTTCCGGTCTGCCGTGACAGAGACAGCCGGATTCTTCAAGACTTCCGGGTTCGTGGACGACACCCGTGCCTTCTGCTCCATACCGGCACGCCATGACATGGCGAGGCGCGTCGACGCCGGCGTGCTGGCCGGGTTGGTCGCCGAGCACCGCTTGAACGAGGAGGAGGCGGCCGAGATCGCGGCTGCCCTGGTTACAGAGCAGCCTAGGCGGGCGTTTAAACTTTGACGTCAGGGCAAGGCACGATATGACTCGTCGATGGCTCTCGCGGGCTGCCGGAATGGGCCGGCCTGCCGGCCCTGTGCGGCTTGTGCACCTCGGGTTGGGAAACTTCTTTCGCTCCCACCAGGCTTGGTACACCGACAGAGCCAGCGATGCGGAGAAGTGGGGTTACGCTGCGTTTTCGGGGCGATCCAACGGGATGGCACGAGTACTCGAAGATCAAGGAGGTCTCTACACGCTCGCCGTTCGGTCACCGGACGAAGACCGGTTGGAGTTGGTCAACTCTATCAGCGAAGCGCACAGTGCCCGAGATCATCAAGCTTGGCTCGCCTCCCTGTCGTCACAGCGGGTGGCCGCTGTGACGATCACAGTCACTGAAGCTGGATACTGCGCAAACGCAGCGGGCGGTCTGGACTTCTCCCGCGCCGACGTTGCCCGTGATATCCAGCGGCTCAGAGCCGACCTGACCGAACCGGTAGTCACAACCCCGGCACGGCTGGTAGCCGGCCTAGCGGCTCGCCAGCGAGCAGACGCTGGGCCGATCACCTTGATCTCTTGCGACAACCTAGCCGGCAACGCCGCCCTGACCTCCCGGATCGTCGGCCAGCTCGCCGAGTTTGTCGACCCGTCCCTTTCGCAGTGGATAACCGAGTCGGTCGCAGTCGCCGGAACCGTCGTCGACCGCATCACCCCGAGGACAACCGACGAGGACTTGGACGCCGTGAGCGCTAGGGCCGGATACCGGGACGAGGCTGTCGTCGTGACGGAGCCTTTCAGCGAGTGGGTTATCTCAGGCGCCTTCCCTGCCGGCCGGCCAAAGTGGGAGGACGCAGGCGCCGTCTTCGCTAACGATGTCACAGACTACGAGCATCGTAAGCTCTGGCTGCTCAACGGTGCCCACTCCCTGCTCGCATACGCCGGGTCTATGCGAGGTCACCGTAGCGTGCCACAAGCCATCGCAGATGAGAAGTGCCTGTCCTGGGTCCAGCAGTGGTGGAACGAAGCCAGACGCCACCTACCGCAATCCGCTGTCGAACTGGACGCATACAGCGGCAAGTTGCTCGAACGATTCTCTAATACGAAGATCAGTGACCGCCTGGAGCGGATAGCCGAGGACGGTTCACAGAAGATACCTGTCCGAGTGCTGCCGGTGCTTGGAGCCGAGCGATCCGCCGGGCGCGTGGCAACTGGGGCTACCCGTATTCTCGCAGCATGGATCTGCCATCTGCGAGGCCTAGGAGCACCCATTCATGACGTCGACGCCCCCAGAATGATCGCTTTGGCTCAAGGCACCCTTCAGAGTGCTGTTCCTAACGTTTTGTTCGTTCTAGACCCGGAATTAGCGTCGGACAGCGAAGTGGTAGCGACCATCACCGAACAGTGCATCGAGGTTTCCGGACTTGCCGGCGAACGCTGAAACACCAACGGGCCGAGTAGTTATAGGCCTCGACGTTGGCACGACTGGGGTCAAGGCGGTAGCCTTTGGCCTCGACGTTAGCGCGAGGGCGGTGGCAGTCAGGGAGTACCCTCTCTTGCACCCAGCTCCAGACCAGGAGATCCAAGACCCGGCGGCTATCTTTGGCGCGACTACCAGTGCGCTTGCCGAGTGCCTGTCACGAGTCCGGAACGCGTCAGTCGTGGGGATCTCACTGAGCGCTGCCATGCATGGTCTCATGGCCCTGGACTGCGGCCTGCACCCCATCACGCCGCTCCTCACATGGGCCGACGGGCGAGCCAGCGCAGAAGCCCTGGCGTTTCACCGTGACGGCCTGGCTGGGGACCTGCAGAGCTCGACTGGCACCCCGGTCCACCCGATGACACCTCTCAGCAAGCTGCTGTGGTTCTCTAAGAACGACCCCGGAACCTGGGCAGAAGCAAGGTGGTGGCTGAGCTTGAAGGACTTTGTCCTGCTGGGGCTCACGGGCACACTCGCCACCGAACTGTCGTCCGCTTCGGGAACCGGACTCGTCGACGTCAGCACGAAGTCTTGGAGTCAACTGGCTCTCCAAGCATGCGGCGTCGGAGAGGAATCCCTGCCGGACATAGTTCCGACGACCTTCGTCGCGCCTCTATCTGCAGATATCGCAATGAAAGTCGGCCTTCCCCCCGGCACCCCTGTCGTGGCAGGCGCCGCCGACGGTCCGCTCTCCAACGTTGGCACTGGAGCGATATTTCCCGGGGTGGCTGCCCTGTCACTCGGTACCAGCGGAGCGGTCCGGATTGTCTGTGACGGACCCCGCACCGACCGGTCTGGGAATACATTCTGCTACCCACTGGTCGAACCGTTGTGGGTCGTCGGCGCCGCAATCTCCAACGGAGCCGAAGCCGTTCGGTGGGCGGGCCGAACGCTGCTACCCGAGGTGGCTGCTGGCTCGGACCTCGACGACGTCACATTACGCCGAGCAGCTAGCGTCCCTCCCGGTAGCGATGGCCTTGTCATGCTGCCTTTCTTACTCCCGGAGCGCGCTCCGCTTTGGAGCTCCAACCTCTTCGGGGCTGTTATTGGCTTGCGCCACCATCACAGCTCCGCCCACCTAATTCGCGCTTGTCTCGAAGGTGTGTGCCTGCAGATGAAGGTCCTCGTGGACCGCTTGGATGCCCTCCACCCGCTGACCAGCGTGAGAGCCACCGGCGGCGCCTTCCGCTCTCCACTGTGGCGCCAGGTCATGGCCGCTGCTGTCAACCGGCCCTTCTACGTCGTCGGCGAAGCCGAAGGCTCCGCTCTCGGAGCGGCAGCCCTCGGCCTTGTCGCTCTTGCGCAGGTTACCAGCCTCGAAGAGGCTATTGGCGTCCTATCGGGTCAGGGGGGCCCTGAGCAAACCTACGTCGAGGCGTCACCTGCTGTCGTCGAAGTGTTCGCCGGTATCCACGAAAGATCGCAAAGCATGCTCGAAGCGCTTACTGGCACGCTGAGCGAGCACGGAGTCCGACCCTGAACTCTCCATTGTTGCAACCCGCGACCGTGGGCATGAGCCCTCAAGTACCCCACTGGCCGATCGCCAGTGTGATTCGCCGTCCATGACGATCGGCTTGCGCTGCGTTGCGTGCGGTCGCACATATGACATCGGGGACAGGGCCTGGCGTTGTTCGTGCGGAGGTTTGTTCAAGCTCGAAGGCACAGCCCTCTTCGCAGCAGCCGGTGCCGGCTCCGACCGACCGTGGTCGCTGTGGCGTTATCGCAGCTCGCTGCCAATCTTCGGATCCCGGGACCGATGGGAGCAGATCAGCCTCGGGGAAGGTTCGACCCCAATTGTGCAAGACTCACCGGGAGTCCTGTTGAAGCTCGACTTTCTCATGCCCACACTATCTTTCAAAGACCGCGGGTCAGTCGTGCTGGTTTCTGCCGCAAGCGAACTGGGTGTGAGGCAGATGGTAGCGGACAGCAGTGGAAACGCCGGCGTATCGATAGCCGCGTACGGAGCGAGGGCTGGAATCGAAACCGAAGTGTTCGTCCCAGCGTCGACGTCGCCCTCGAAAGTCTTCCAGCTGGAAGCCTACGGCGCTGTCGTGCGCCGGATCACGGGATCCCGTGACGACGCGGCGGCAGCGGCGATCTCAAGGTTGGAGCAGACCGGAGCGTTCTATGCCAGCCACATCTACAACCCTTTCTTCCACCATGGAACCAAGACCTTCGCGTTCGAATGCTACGAGCAGCTAGCCGGAAGGATGCCCGACGCTGTGGTGATACCTGCTGGTAACGGGACTCTGCTGCTCGGAGCCGCGCTTGGTTTCGCAGAGCTAGTCGACGCGGGACTCCTAGACCGGCCTCCCCGCCTGTTCGCGGTTCAAGCTGCTAACTGTTCACCTATAGCCAAGGCGAGAGGGGCCCACGTCTCCGGCTCCACTGAGACGGCCGCCGAGGGGATCGCCATCCAAAACCCGCCGCGCCTCGAAGAGATGATGAGGGCGATCGAAACTACCGGCGGAGACCTGCTGTTGGTCGATGAGGAGTCCATCCTCCGAGCGAGAACGGCGCTCCTAGCACGGGGGATCGATGTCGAACCGACGGCTGCGGCCGGGTACGCTGCGCTCGACGGCTGGGACAGCGATGAACTAGGTACCGTGCTGGTCGCTCTTACTGGGGCCGGCATAAAGACGCCGCATGCCCCTTGACCCACCGGAGCCTGGACTTTGCGCTCTAGCATTGGGAACACGCTGGAGCCGTTCGGCTCGGCCAAAGCTGGCGACTGGGGTAAGCCAGGATTCCTTAATGTCAAAAACCAACCCAAGTGAGGTGCGATGCGAGCGTGGGTCGTTGACCGGCCGGGACCGATAGACCGAGGTCCTCTAAAGTTAGTTGAGCGCGAGAAGCCTTCCCCTGGGCGGGGTCAGATAAGGGTCAAAGTCACCGCTTGCGGTGTTTGCCGCACCGACCTACACCTTGCTGAAGGCGATCTGGCTCCCCATCGTAAGCAGGTCACTCCCGGTCATGAGATCGTAGGCGGCGTCGACGCGCTTGGACGGGGAACTCGACGATTCAGCCTCGGTGATCGCGTCGGAGTCGCTTGGCTCGCCGGGACCTGCGGAGCGTGCAGGTTCTGCCGTTCAGGCCGTGAGAACCTCTGCACGTCCCCGCGCTTCACCGGATGGGATGACGACGGAGGCTTCGCAGAGTATGCGCTAGTCGATGAGCGCTACGCTTACAATCTCCCCGGAGCCTTATCGGACGTGGAGACAGCCCCTCTGCTTTGCGCGGGGATCATTGGCTACCGGGCGCTAAGGCGCTCCAATCTTCCGAGGTTCGGCCGGTTGGGCATCTACGGTTTCGGAGCTTCTGCACATCTTACAGCCCAGATCGCCATACGCGAGGGGGCCACGGTGCATGTAGTCACCCGCTCCGCAGCTGCAAGGGAGCTAGCGATGTCCTTAGGGGCAGCTTCAGCAAGAGAAGTGACCGAAGGGCCACCGGAAGCCTTGGACGCTTCGATCTTGTTTGCCCCTGAGGGTGACCTTGTACCAGCTGCGCTGAACGTTTTAGAAAGGGGTGGAACCCTAGCCGTTGCGGGAATCCATCTCAGCGACATTCCGCCCCTCAACTACCAAAAGCACCTCTTCGAGGAACGAACCCTGACTAGCGTGACAGCCAACACCCGCTCCGACGGAGAGGAATTCCTCGCCGCAGTCAGCCGGCTCCAAATCAGAGCCGCTACCACTTCCTACCCGCTAGAGCTAGCTGATCAAGCCCTCGCCGACCTTGCCCACGGCCGGGTACGTGGAGCGGCCGTCTTGGTCGTCAACGATGAAGGCTAAGGCTGAAACTACTCCCAAACTTCTCGGGCGGTTTCGGCTACTAGACGGAGTTTTGCTACCTGGTCGTCATAGGTCAGCAGGTTGCCCTCTAAGGTCGACGAGAAGCCGCACTGTGGAGACAGACAGAGTTGCTCGATCGGCACGTAACGGGATGCCTCGTCTATCCGCCGCTTGAGCTCGTCTTTCGATTCCAGTTCCGGACGCTTCGTCGTGACCAGGCCGAGCACGACCGTCTTCCCCTTGGGGACGAACCGCAGAGGCTCAAAGCCGCCGGAGCGGGCATCGTCGTACTCCAAGAAGAAGCCGTCTACTTCCAGTTCGTTGAAGAGGACCTCGGCCACAAAGTCGTACCCGCCTTCAGCCACCCACGACGAGCGGAAGTTACCCCGACACGAGTGGGTGGTGACAGCCATCGAGTCGGGTCGGCCAGCCAGGGCAGCGTTGATCTGCTTTACATAGCGCAGGTGCTGGCGCTCAGCGTCAGCGCCTTGCCCAGCGATCATCTGGCGCTGGTTCGGATCGTTGAGGTAAGCGAGGCTGGTGTCGTCAAGCTGCAGGTAGGTGCAGCCCAGGTCGGCCAGAGCCGACACCTCCGAAGCATACGCCGCCGACAGATCGGACCAGAACTCCTCAAGGTCGGGATATACGTTGGAGTCGATAGCAGCTCGTCCACCTCTGTAATGAACCATGCTCGGTGAGGGAATGGTCAGCTTCGGCGTCAAAGTCGAACCCGTAGACGTCAGCGTGTCACGCAGAAAGCTGAAGGCATCAGCGAATATAGGCCTCTCCAAGCGTATAACTCCGTCGACACGGAGAGCCGCCGGGGTGAACTCGATGGTCCCCAGCTCGTTGTGGAACTCGACCTTCAAGCTATCCGAAGCGCGACTGATCCCTCCCAGCTGGTAGATGAAGTCCATATGCCAAGAGGCACGCCGGAACTCCCCATCCGTAGCAGTCTGAAGTCCTGCCTCCTCTTGCATCCGGACAGCCTTGCGGATGGCTTCATCTTCGATCCCGGCCAGCTGTTCGGCGGTGATCGCTCCGCCAGCATACCGCTCACGTGCCAGTAAGACCTCTGGCGGTCGAAGGAGGCTACCTACATGGTCGGCTCTGAAAGGAGGTCGGTCGCGCCAAGACATATCCAGACTCTACCTCCAAGGGATTCCAACCTTACTGGGATCTAGCATCGCTCGTTCGATAGCACCCATACCAACCCGTTGCATGTTGCTGCAACGGGCGGCCGGCCCGCCAGCGAAGACGTCTCATGACCAATCCTCCCGATATGCCCAAGCAGGTCGATACCGCTTCGTCGGGCTGATTGGGCCATAACCTGAGATCTGCACCGCTGACACCTTCGCCACATGCCCCAGGCCCTCACCCAACTCGTGCTTATACCCAGTTTCGAAGATTTCCTCTTTCGCGTTGCATTCTGTAATACCGCTTGGGTCAGCTGCTCGGCTCGGTTGGGATGCGGACGTAGCAAAGCAAGCGGTATAACTTGCTAGTCAAAGCTGCAGATATGCCGGCTACGAACAGCCGGCAGGTATCGCAACGAAGTGGAGCAGCAGTACCCACTTCCTCCATCAGCCGCCGGGTTTCACAACTAGACTTTAGGGCCGCGGTAGGACCGTCGAGAACTCCAAGGTGGATCTCTCCGCACGTGCGTGGACTTGGGGGAAGTGGTCTATCGCTTGTGCGCTCTTCATTGCGGCAGGGACAGCCGCCGGTCATCTCGCAGCGCAGATCGCTGATATGACGGTCATGGCCCTGTCCGTGGTCAGCCTCGGCCGAGGGATTCGCATCAACAAGCCTCCCCACCCCGTGACATGGCGGCTTATCATGTTAGCGATCATCTTATTCCTCGGAGCAGATGTCATCGCCAAAGTCCAGCCTCTCCTGACCGGCCAGGCGTTGCCATACCCCTCTTTTGCAGATGGGGCAAATGCGGTCGGCTATGTTATCTGTCTGCTAGCTGGCGTCACCGTCGTCCGGAGGCGCTCCCGACGAAGCGACCCGACAAGCCTCATCGATGCAGGCATAGTTACCGGGGGCATCGCAGCATTAGCATGGGCATTTGTAATCGTTCCCGACCTACAGGATCCCACCTCCTCCGCTCTAGGCAGAGGAACAAACGTATTCTTCGACGTTCTATCGATGGCCTTGATCGCAATCGTAGTACGACTGGCTTTTGGGCCAGGGATACGGAACGGTAGTTGGTATTGCTTAGCCTCCGCTGTCGCCAGTGCCCTAGCGTCGGATCTGATGCTTGCCGTCTGGAGCGAATCGGGACGAGGGGGAACGCTGGTAAACCTTAGTAACGGCTTAGCCGCCTGGGCATGCGCTAGCCTCGCAGCAGCCTCCTTACATCCGGGCATGGGTCAGCTAACCGACCATATCGTCGAGAGCATACCTCCTATGAGCACGAGTCGTCTGTCGACAATGATTGCCTCATCGATGGTAGCTCCAGTTATTCTCTTGCTTCACAGCACTGGCAGGTCATTTACTTTCACGGTAGGCGTAGTCATGGCCTGGGCGGTCCTCTGTGCTCTGATCGTTATCAGAATGGCTGGACTTGTAAGAGTCCGAGAAAGAATTGCCAGAGTCGAATCAATCATGCGACAAGCAAGTACCGACATGGTAACCGCAACTTCCCGGGACGAGCTCTGTGGAATCGCTGGCCAAGCTGCTCACAGACTGCTCGACTCTGCCGATATAGCTGGCTCAGTGTATATCGGCTTCGTTCAAGGACAAGAACTCGTCGTCCAGATGGTTGACAGTGATGCCCACTGGACCTCGGTTCCTCAGGTCGTCCAATCCAGCATACTGCTAGATGCCGTGGATTCTGCTGCATATTACGAACTGACGACAGTAGAAATAAATAGCTTACCCGAAGCACTACGTGCTACCTGGGTGGGCGTATTCTCTATGAGCGCATACCTCCAGACCAAAGGACTCCTCCTCCTACGTTCCAGCGAGCAGCTTCCTGTACCAATAGTTTCTGGCTGCGAGTCATTAGCACACCTAATGGCATTGAGTATCGACGCTTTTGCTGCAGCAGCTCTTCAACACCAGAAGACCGCAGAGCTCCGCTTCCAACAACTGTTCGAACACTCAGCTGATATCGTAGCGGTTTTAGGTCACGATGGAAGCCCAGGTTTTGTCTCTCCGTCAGCTGGACGTCTATTGCATATTAACCGCGACCGGTTGGCACAGGTCGACCTACGCGAACTGGTGCACCCTGCCGATGCACCTTACTACGACGAGCTCGTCCACAGTGCCGAGCTTCACGGTGGCCTTCCCGTCGAGATACGCCTCAGAGTTAACGACAGTACGTGGAAGTGGTTTGATGTAGTCGCACGGAATCTGACCACTGTCCCCGAAGTTGGAAGTGTCGTGGTAACCGCTCGCGATATAACTGACCGCAAAGACGCCGATGAAAAATTAGCAACTAGTGAGCGGCGATTCCGGTCTTTAGTGCAGAACTCGAGCGATATCATCAGCACTGTTGATATGAACTTCACTGTCACATGGATTGGTGAATCTGTTGATAGTCTACTTGGATTCAAGCCTTCCGAAATAGTTGGTAGAACCGTACTCGCATTGGTGGATCCCAGATCCCAGAAGACCTTGCTTGCTGCATTCAAGCAGTTAGAAAGCTCCTACACAACCATAACGCATGCAACTGTACAGCTCGTCTCCAGAGCTGGCACCACTAGAACTTTTGCTCTGACTCTTAGCGATAGACGATCCGACGACGCAGTAGGACAAATAGTCCTTAACGCCCGCGACGTCACTGACGAGATGACGCTCCAGGATGATCTGCGCTACCGTGCTCTACACGACGACTTGACTGGCCTACCAAACCGAGTACTACTACGCGATCGGGTCAAGGTCGCACTAGATAGACGTCCAAGCGTCGGCAACCTCCTGGCGGTTCTATTCATCGACGTAGATGACTTCAAGACTGTTAACGACAGCCTTGGACACGCCGTCGGAGACGAACTGCTGCGCCAGGCAGCCGAGCGGCTACAAGCCTGGTGTCGCAAAGAGGATACACCCGGGCGTCTAGGCGGCGACGAGTTCGCAGTACTAATCGAATCAGCAGCGACGGCGCAGGAGGTCATCCAGATCTCAGAGCGGATACGCAATGCGTTCCGAGCTCCATTCGTGGTCGGTCGACGACGCCTCACGGTAGCCGCTAGCGTCGGCGTGGCTCTTTCCGACACGCCAGATCCACTCACTCCCGATGACTTGCTAAGGAACGCCGACGCAGCAATGTATGTGGCTAAGAGCCGAGGCAAGAACAGAGTAGAAGTCTTCGAACCTTCGATGCATTTACATGCATTCGATCGCCTAGAGCTCAAGGAAGACCTCGTCTGGGCGGTAGCCCGTCAAGAACTTCGGCTCCACTACCAGCCACTGGTTGAGTTAGCTTCTGGCCGTGTCTCCGGATACGAGGCCCTAGTGCGCTGGCAGCACCCGACACGAGGTTTGCTCCCGCCGATGTCGTTCATTCCTTTGGCGGAAGAGACCACTCTGATCGATGGAATCGGGTGGTGGGCCCTCGAAACTGCCATCCGACAGCTCCGAGAATGGCGTAGAGATGGTCGCGACCTGACCGTGGCAGTCAACCTCTCAGCCCGCCAACTCGATACAGCGGAGATCGTCGTCGATGTTGGCTCACTTCTAAGGTCGGCAGGCGTTGCCCCAGCACGTCTTACAATCGAGCTCACCGAGAGTGCAGTAGTAGGGCCTGATGCGAGGCTACGCCTCGAAGCCCTTCGCGCCCTTGGTATCCGGATCGCAGCCGACGACTTTGGAACAGGCGTAGCCTCCTACGCATCCCTACAGCAGCTACCTTTCACAGCTGTCAAAATAGACAAGAGCTTGATCGACGGCCTCGCGATGCCAGGTAGAGCGGCTACCCAGGTTCGCTCCATCATCGAGATGGCTCACGACAGCGACTTAGTCGTGGTCGCCGAGGGGATCGAGCACCAGGACCAGGCCACCATTCTTGCGGAGTTGGGCTGCGACTTCGGGCAGGGCTACCTCTTTGGCCGGCCAGCCCCGCCCGATGAGGTCAGCGAAGCTAACCTAAGTTGGCTCCTGAAACAGCGGAACATGGCACCTCGCTAGATCCGGCTGACAATAGCGCGTTCACCAAACCAGTACGTGGCCTTGACACCACGCGATCGCATCTCAAGTCGATCTCGACAATCGTCTCTACCGCCCAAGCCCCCGAGCCCAAGTCGTCCTCCAGGCAGCAGAATCACCTCCGCGCCGGCCGCTTAAAGCCAGCAAGTTGGGGCGCAGGCTACACCCGATCGAGCTAGCAGAGAATGAAGACGATCAGCTACCGCATCGTAAGCAGAGCCCCGCAACTGGAGTGCACGATCTCTGCCGATGAGACTAAACCATCTCTCCCTGACGCCTACGAGGTATCGTTGGCCACGTGTGGCCCACGAATGTCTGCGATCGACCATAAGACGGGAGCCGGATAGCATGAGCATCTCAATCGAGGAGGATCTCGTAAGCCGCTGGAGGGCTGACGATCTGTGCAGCTTGTGGCTGCGCAGGATCGACCGGGGAGACGACGGACGGGTCGTCAGCTTCTGGTCGCGAAGTGAACGACAACTAGACCCTATTAGCCAGCACATCTTCCTGAGACAGGCGCTGACTCTGGCGGACGTGTTGGGCGAATCTGGAGTCAAAGCCGGCGTTCCAGCAGTGATCGACTGCACCACACCCCGTGCCACTTTACTAGCCTATGTAGGCACCGTATTCTGCGGCGGACTCCCCCTTATCACCCCAATTCACATGGCATCCAGAGCACCGACTAGCGACCGAGCTGTTGAACTGCACGCTCGGGTTGGAGCATCGTGCGTCATCACTGATCGGACCCAACCGAAAGATGTACCTGCCGAGCTATCCGCCTTTCCCGCTCCACGACTCGTCAGGATCAACCCTCTTAGCTTCGCACCAGCTACGAGGATACCGAGTTCAGTAGCGCCCACTGGCCGCGCCAGCGAGGTGGCCCATCTGCAACTCACGAGCGGATCCACTGCGTCCCCGAAGGCTACAGCGGTCACCCACGGCAACGTCTTGGCGAACTGCGGCGCCTTTAGCCGGATGAGGGGCATGTCGAGCGAAGATTCGATCGTGTCCTGGTTGCCGCTATATCACGACATGGGACTAGTAGGAATGGCGCTTCTCAGCCTGCTACAGGGCACAGACCTGCACATGCTAAGCCCATTCGACTTCCTAGCCCATCCTGGAGACTGGCTTCGGGCCATCAGCACAACAGGAGCGGCCGTTACATCCAGCCCTACGTTCGGATACAGATTGGCTGCCACCCGAACGTCTGACGCCGAACGGGATAGCCTAGACTTGTCCAGGCTAAAGGTGGCGGCCTGTGGCGGTGAGCCAGTACGAGCAGACGTTCTCACTCTGTTCACCCAGCGCTTTACACCATGCGGGCTTGGTAACGGTGTCTTCCAGCCGTGCTACGGCCTGGCCGAGGCAACACTCGCCGTCACCTTCGGCGTCCTCCACCAACAACCCTCGCTCATACTCATCGCCGGATCCGCCCTTGACCCAAGCGGTAAAATATCCCTGGTAGATGTCGGCCGGCTCGGCGATACCGCAAACTCCACCGAATACGGGCCGAGCCATAACCTAGCCATCGGGAACCAGCACGACCTGAGCAATACGCAACTGCTCGTTTCAGCGGGTGTTCCGGTAGCTGAAACCGAAATTTCAATCGTCGATCCAGACACCGGCGAGCTCCGCCCAGCGGAAGACCTCTGCGGAGAAGTCGTGGTCCGAGGGCCTGGCGTAACTCCCGGGTTCTGGCAATCAGGGAGCGTCGAACCGCGTGCCGGCACATGGCTCCGGACGGGTGACATCGGTCTCATACACCGCGGCGAACTGTACCTAGTCGAAAGATCCAACAACCTGCTAATCCGCAACGGCCAGAACTATCCCGCGACTGCCCTTGAGACATCCTTAGCCACGGCATGTGGTGTAGACGTCGACGCCGTAATGGTAGTCGACAGCGACATCCACAACCCCGAAAGCCGCCTGATCGGAGTCCTAGAAGCAGACCGTCGCACCGACCCAGACCGGCTAGCCGACCTAGCTTCAGCCGCCGGGGCCCAACTGGAACTTCCTCTCGACGACGTAGTCGTTATCCGCCACGGAGGCTTGCCACGAACATCCAGTGGCAAAAAGAAGCACGGTTCGCTCCGCCAAGCACTCCGGGACCACACCCTGTCTATTGTCGCTGAAAGGAAAGTTACGCCTGGAGCGCAACCATCAGAACAACAGCGTCTCGACCTCACCGACAAAGACGAGATCCTCGACCTGCGCACTCGGCCCACAAACCACCATATCGCCGATGCAGTAATCGACGAGATCCACCGAGCTTGCTCGGACCGTGGAACTGAGATGCTAATATCGCTGGATGCGCTACTGAACCAAGACTTGGACCTGGATTCGCTGGCACTGTTCGAGTTAGCCGTAGCCGTGGAAGAGCGCACGGGTGGCTCAATCGATCACGAGCTTCTCGCAACGGTGCGATCCGTCGAAGACCTAGTGCAGGCCGTTAAAGAAGGGGACGAGCAGAAGTCCGGGCTATCCTCCCTCCACGATAGCTACCTCTCATCGCTCCCGCAGCTGAACGTCAGGGTTGATCATCAAGCTGGTCGCTCATTGACCGTTGGGGATCGCAACGTGGCTGACTTTGCGTCGTGCAACTACCTCGGACTTGATCTTCACCCTGCCGTTATGGACGCTGTCGACCCGATGATCCGCGAATGGGGAGTCCACCCAAGCTGGACTAGGGCCGTCGCCTCGCCGGAACCGTACCTAAGGCTTGAACAGCGGCTAGCCCAACTAGTCGGATCGGCCGACACTGTGGTCTTTCCGACGGTGAGCCTGCTCCACCTCGGAGTCCTCCCCGCGCTGGCTGGGCCACGAGGAGCAATCCTGCTAGACGAGTATGCACACCACTCCATACGCGAGGCGGCAGAACTTGCCCGCAGCCGCGGAACACAAGTCGCTATATTCCGCCATGGCAACCTCGAAGACTTGTCCAACAAACTTAACTCAACTAAATCCCGTTCAGCCAGGGTCATCGCTATCGACGGCGTCTACTCTATGTCCGGCGCCCATCCCGACTTGGTATCGCTGCTCGCAGTTGCCGAAAACGGGAACGCCCACTTATACGTAGATGACGCCCACGGATTTGGTGTGTTAGGCGAATCCCCTGACCCCAGCACCCCGTACGGCCACCGCGGCAATGGAGTCCACAACCATGTAGGCGTGCCGCTAGACAGAATCACCTACGTAGCCGGGCTGTCCAAAGCTTACTCATCGATGGGAGCCTTCGTAACCTGCAGCGGGCCGGAGGACCGACTTCGTCTGATGACAGCCTCCACTCTCATCTTCTCAGGACCTGTGCCTACGGCAAGTCTGGCCAGTTCACTAGCTGGCCTCGAGGTCAATGACCGTGAAGGCGACACCATCCGGCTCCGCCTCCACGAACTAACCACGTCACTCGCCGAAGGAATCGTTGACCTTGGACTTCCTATATCCAACGCCAACGGATTCCCAATCTTGACCGTCGAGTTTGGACCCCCCGACGCCGTCCTCGTAGCCTGCCGGGTGCTCTGGGACCATGGCATTCTCATTACCCCCACGGTGTTTCCCGCTGTGCCGATGAAACAGGGCGGAGTCCGCTTCTCCGTGACAGCCGCTAACAGCGAAAGTGATATCGACCGAGCGCTGACTGCTCTGGCCGCAGCTCGCAACGCTACAAGGAGCCAGCGCTCCGACAGTCCATTAGATCTAGTCCGATAGATTCCGCTCGGCAACGCCTTTGGTTTCAGCGCCTTTGGCCTAGGCTGTTCAAGCTCTCATGGCATGTTGTTCTTGTCCCAAGCGGGCATTCCAGTTAAAGGTTGTGCCCCAGCTTGTTGAGATGAGCCGCCCTCTGTGTCAAGCTGATGTGAGTCAGATGGAGCTGCTGATTCGTTGAACTGAGGGCGGGGAGGCGAGCCTCGGAATGACCACGACAATCGACCATTCTGACGATGCGCGCCTGCACAGTGGTGCGATGGACGACACGACCGATCCGGACCCCGAGGTCCCCGAGCGGGCCCGGGGACCTCGGCGGTTCGCCGCTGCCTACAAAGCGAGGATCCTCGACGAGTACGACATCCTCTCCAAGGCGGACAAGGGAGCACTCCTCCGTAGGGAAGGCCTCTACTCCTCGCTCCTCACCGAATGGCGCCGCCAGCGGGACCGGGGAGCCGAAAAGGCCCTCGGGCGACCGTCAAGCCGTCAAGCCGGCGACCCTCGTGACAAGGAGATCGCCAAGCTGAGAAAGGACAAGGAGCGGCTCGCCGGCGAGCTGGACAAGGCCAGGAAGGTCATCGAGGTCCAGGGAAAAACTCTCAGCACTGTTGGAGGCCCTCGCCACCGACAGCCTGCAGGACGACAGAGGCGAGACCAGGTGATCGACGACGCCATCTGTGAGCTGACCCCGACGGTCGGCGTGCGGGTCGCGTGTGCGGCCGTTGGGGAGAGTCGGGCCCGCCACTACCGCCGACACCCCAAGAGTTCGCCACCGATCAAGCCCGAGCGGGTCGCCGCTCCCCAGCCGCGAGCGCTCGCCAACCCGGAACGGGAGGAGGTCCGGCGCGTGTTGAACAGCCCCGACCACGTCGACGAGGCACCGGCCACCGTCTATGCCAAGCTCCTCGACGAGGGCGTCTACCTGGCGTCGGTCCCCACCATGTACCGGATCCTGCGCGAGCACGGTGAGGTCGGTGATCGGTGACGTCATGCCACCCACCCGGCCCGGGTGAAACCCGAACTGGTGGCCACCCGGCCCAACCAGGTCTATACGTGGTATATACAATGCCGACGTCGGCATTGGAAGTCCGCCACCCACCACTGGTCCGGCCGGCTGGGGGTGTCCCACTGGCGGTTGCAGTGGTCGGGGTGACGCCCGGCGGTCTTGTCGCGACGGGTGGTCACCGTTTTGTGTTTTCCCCTGTTAACACCGCAGATCCCGGCGATGCCCATTAGCCGGGCGACCTGGTCCCGGCCGATGTCGATCCCGCCTCGACGGGCCGCGGCGTGGAGCTTCTCGACCCCATACAGGGACCGGTTGGCCCGCCACAAGTCCGCCAGCCGGTTGGCCATCTGCGCGTCGTCCCAGTCGGCCTGGGACACCCGCTGGGCCGACCTGTGGGCGTAGTAGATGCTCGGGGCGATCTGGGTGCCGTGCTCGGACAGCACCCTACAGATCGGCTCGACCCCGAAGCGATCCTTGAAGGCGTCGATGCAGTCGACGACCAGGAAAGTTCGCGGTCGAGCTCCGCCGCCGCGAAAAAGCCGACGCGGTCTTGAGGATCTCATTCGCCCGGCGCAGTTCGGCGTTCTCCTTACGCAGGCGGACCAGCTCGGCGTTCTCCTCGCCGCTAACCCCCGGCCGGACCCCAGCGTCCACCTCGGCCCGTTCGATCCAGCCCGCAGCGTGCCCGGGTTGACGTCGAGCAGCTCACCGATCCGCCGGCGGGACTCGATCGCCGACTCGTTACCGTCATCACGGCGTCGCTCCAGACACAGCCGGACCGCCCGATCCCGGGTCTCCTGGTCGTACTTGCAAGGTGCAGGCATGGGCTCAGTCTCCTTGCGCGACCATAGCCTCCGGTGGATCCAGGGCGATTCAACTCGGTGGTCGACACCGCCGACCGGTCGCCAGCATCTTCGGTCCGGTCGACGTCTAGCGCTTCGCCTACCGCCACCGGGGACACCCCAACCTGTTTCCGCCCGACGCGGTGCTGAACCTGCCCACCGAACGCTACTCCCACGGCCTTCGCCAGCTCGCGGCGATCGAGGCTGTCCGAGGCAGCTACGAAGAAGCGCAAGGCGCGATCGAACGGGCGAGTGGACAGGCGCTGGGAAAGCGCCAGGTCGAGGAGCTGACCCGGCGGGCCGCGGCCGTCGTCGAGGGCTTCTACGACAAGGCGAAACGCGAGCCCGCAGCGAAGACCGACACGCTCGTGATCTCGGAGGACAGCAAGGGGATCGTCATGCGGCCCGACGGGCTGCGCCCCGCGACGAAGAAGGCAGCCAAGGCCTCCAAGCACAAGCTGAAAACGCGCCTCACACGGGGGGAGAAGAAGGACCGCAAGCGCATGGCTGAGCTGGCCGCCGTCTACGACTGCAAGCCCGAGCCGAGGCAGCCGTCCGACATCTTTGCCCACAAAGAGGACGGCCTCAAGCCTGAGGCCCCCAAGCCAAGGCGAAGTGGCTAACGGCCAGCGTCGTCGAAGGCGCCAAGGAGGTCATCAAGGCGGCCTTCGACGAGGCAGAGCGGCGAGACCCAGGGCATCT
>JAJZNG010000095.1 GCA_021847945.1 Actinomycetes bacterium
GAGCGACACGATCCCGATATGGCTGATCTCGGCACCCTTGTCGTTGTCATACAGGGCGGCGTCTGCGAGGACGGCCGGGTGCGTTTCGTCGACACAGCTGGCTTCGTCGCCGACGCTGCCTGGGGGGCGTTGGAGCTCGGCGAGATCGACGGCGTCGCCGTCCAGGAGCACTGGACTGATCATGCCCAGCCCCCGGCTTGGATCCTCACGGCCACCCATTGGCGGGACGCGACCTGCCGTCTACAGCGCTTGTTAGCCCTACCAGAACCGTACTGCTAGTTACTACGGATTTGGTAGGGTGTCGGTTCGTGGAACTGTCACCGTTTCCTTTCCAAGGCCCGCTTGATCCCCGCCAGGTGCGAGGCCGGGACGATCTGCTCGCCGATCTGGCAAGGCGGATCGCCGAGAGACGGGTGACAGCCTTGGTGGGCCCGCGTCGTTACGGTAAAACCACGGTCCTGCGCCGGCTCGCCTCCGAAAAGGGCAGAACCGTTGTGTGGGTCGACCTCTACGAAGTTACCTCGATCGCCGATGTCGCCGCCCGATTCGATCAGGCGCTGGCCGTCTCCTCGGGCGGGGTGTTCGGCTCCCTGATCGAAAGGATCGCCGCCACGTTGTCGGTCAACCTTGGAGTACTGCGAATCGATCTGCGAGGCCCGGCCCGAGACCGGCCGGACCCAGCGCTGTCACTCTCCGCCCTGCTTGAAGTGCTCGTCACCGCAGCCAGCCGCCATCAGACACTGCTGGTAATCGACGAGTTCTCCTTCGTCTCCCGGATACCAGAGGCGGCTGGGATGTTGCGTACCGCTCTGCAGCACCACTACCGCGAGCTTGGGATCGTCTTCGCCGGATCACAGCCGGCGATGATGCGAACCTTGTTTACCTCCCGAAGCGAACCGTTCTACGGGCAAGCCGATCTGGTCGAAATCGGGCCTCTCACCCAGCCGGCTCTGACCGAGATCATCCAGAAAGGGTTCACGTCCACGAAACGCAAACCCGGACCGGTCGCCCGTATCGTGTACCAGATGACCGACGGTCACCCTATGCGGGCCATGCAGTACGCCGACCGGTGCTGGACCGAAACCCCGCAGGGGGCGGTGGCTACCGCGGAAACCGCTGTTGAAGCGCTCGATCAGTTGAGACGCAGCGAAGCCGAACCGTTAGAACGGATCTTCTCCTCTTTCACGGGCTCCGAGAAGGCGCTGCTACGCTCAGTCGCTGTGTCGGGAAGCGTATACGGCGCCGAAGCCGCTCTCCTGGGGGTCCTCGGGGGAGCCGCCGCCCGAGCGCGGCGGAAGCTCGTCGACAGCGGAGACTTCATCGAGACCGGAACGGGCGTGAAAATCACCGACCCGTTCTTGGCCGACTGGATCCGTGGACGGTTCCCGCTCTAACCGGCGTGTTACCCGGCGCCGCGTACGATTTCGGCGTCGGTCACCCGCTTGTGCTTACGATGAAGCGGCACTATCAGGGAGACGGCGCGGGCGGGATGGCGTAGCCGAACGTGACACCCCCGCTGGTCGTAGCTTCCTAGGCGCTGGGAGACTGGATCGCGCCATGCCCAGGATGGCTGTCACGCTCCCAGCCGATTTGGTGGAAGACGTGCGAGTGGCTCGGTCGGGAGAGTTGAGTCCTAACGAGTGGTGTACGAGCGGGTGAGGTGGGGGATGGGTCCGCCTCCAACAGGCGACATCCGGCGAACGGTTACGCCACTCGACTCACGATGCCGGGAGAGCTCATGGCCGACACTGCAGAATTATCATGGCCGCCAGCGGGGAGTTTTCATGTCCGTCTCCAGGGAATTCCTAAATGCCATTGACAACAATTCTTAGAGAGCCTGGCGACGCGCCCTTCAGAGAGTCTGCGAAGTCCACTCCCCCAGATGCTGGGGAGTGGAGCGCAGTAGGTAGCGGAGCCCACGTCAAGTAAGCGTGCTGCCGGAGAGCGGCAGGAGCGTTCCTATAACACCACGGTATTGACTTCCTGAATCGGATGGAGCGTCAATACCGTGCTAGAGTTGTTACACTTCAGGTATGCCCGCCACAACCTTCGACCGCCTCGTCGGGCTGGCTGCCGAACGGCACGGCTTCGTCCGTACCGAGGAGGCCGAGAAGGCTGGCATCCGCCCCGACTACCTCCGCCGACTGGCCATGACGGGCCGCCTCGAAAGGCGAGCCCAAGGCCTCTACCGTCTCACTGCCCTGCCGGTGGGACCGCTCGACGAATATCACGAGGCGGTGCTTGCCGCTCGCGGGGAGGGAGTTGTCGCCGGGGACGCGGCGCTCGCGCTGTGGGGCCTCGCGGACGTAAATCCCCGGGAGATCGAGATCATCCTCCCGGCCGGCCAGCGGGTGCGTCGGGCCAACGATCGCCGCTTTCGGCTTCGTCAGCGGCGCCTCGACCCGTACCAGATCGACCAGGTCGAGGGCATCCCTGTGCTAGCGCCGCAGGCTGCGATCGAGGAGGCCATTGCCAAAGGGCTCGAGGGCAACATCGTCGAGCAGGCAATCACGAACGCGCGCCGACGGGAGCTCGTCGGCGAGCTTGGCGCCGCCAGGTTGCGGGTGCTGCTGGCTGACCGCAATGCCCGTGTGCACGGCGACACAGTGACAAGGGCCCCGGCGTGAGCACGGAAGCGCCGCGACTTCCGGGCGACCGCTGTCACCTTCGAGGAGAGCATCGAGAGCCTTACCTCTGGTCGCCATAGCGAAGTGCGCTCACCTCGTCGGAGGTGAGCACCCTACCGGAGCCGGGAATCGCCAGCCACCCGTCTCGGCGATCCACAGCGCCGCTTGCTACCGGCTCGATGCGAACAGCGGCGCCGTCCACGTCGATCTCGACTTCGCCCGCCTGCAAACCGACCCGGTCGCGAAGCGCCTTAGGGATCACCAATCGCCCTGCCCGGTCAATGGTAGTCCGCTTACCATTAATCTACCACTCAAAGGCCCGCGAAGCCTGTAGTGCTATGGCGCATCGAGGTGCTGGCGGTCGTGGTCAAGAGCACCTTCAGATAATCGGGATCTGATAATCTGATGGCGTGTACGAGTTGTCGGCTTCTGAAGCCTCCCGGAACTTCTCCTCGGTGCTCGACTCCGCCGAGCGCGGCGAGACGATAGCGGTCACCCGGGCCGGCCGGCGTGTAGCGCTGGTCATCCCAGCGCCGGCGAGCAACGGTAGGGCGCTGGGGGAGGTGTTGCGTCGCTGGAGGAGCAACCCAGCCCTCGACGACGTCTTCGCTGCGCACGTCGAATCCGCTGGTCGGACGGTATCGGCCGACCTGGACGGCGACCCTTGGCACGACTGATTCTCGATACCGGCGTTCTCATCGCCGCTGTCAGAGGACGCCTCCAAGCCGATGAGCTTTTCGACGCCGACGACCTCGCAATCCCCGCTGTTGTCGTAGCGGAGTACCTGGCCGGCATCGAATTGGACGGCGACCCCGGCCGGGCCGCTGCACAGCGAGCGTTCCTTGAAGAGGTCTTGGCGGTGGTCCCCGTTCATGTCTACGACCAGGCCACGGCGACGCATCACGCGGAGTTGCTGGCCTACGTTCGACGCTCAGGTACCAAGCGGGGTGCTCACGATCTCATCGTCGCAGCGTGCGCACGTGCCGCGGACCGCATGGTGCTAAGCACCGACAAGAGCGCCCGCTTCGGAGACCTCCCCGGAGTTTCTGTTCGTCTGATCCCCAGCTAGCAGGCCCGATCCGTCCCGGCAGGGCCCCTCTGGGGCTGGGGACGGCTGGTAGCGCTAGCCTGAGGCGGTGCCTGTAATTGTTGCCATCATCACCCCCAAGCCCGGAGAGTTCGACGCCGTGGAGGAGGTCCTCACCCGGCTCATACCCGACGTGCACGCCGAGGACGGCTGCGAACTGTACGCGCTTCATAAGGGCAAGGACCGTTTCGTGTTCGTCGAGAAGTGGCGGGACAGCGCGGCGCTGGGCGCCCACGGGACAGGAGCGAACATCAAAGCGCTCAACGCGGGCCTTAAAGGCCGCCTGGCCGGCCCTCCCGACGTCCAGGTCCTCGAAGCGGTTCCCGTCGGGGACCCAGCCAAGGGCGCCGTGTAGGACACCGGCTCGGGGGGATCTCGCCATGACCGACCTGACACCTCAGCCCGTGGGTCGCCACGTGGACCACGCTAGGGACCTCGAACCCGCGCAGTGGCACCACGAGCTCCTAGAGGAGCGTCCGCTGCACCACGAGGCAGACCACGACCCTCCGTTCCTCGTCCTGTCACGCTTCGACGACGTGGTCGCAGCCCTAAAGCAGCCCGAAGTGTGGCGCAACGGGGACGGGCCGGGGGTGTTCTTCCAGCGCGGCGGCGTGCTCGGCTCGACAGACGACCCCGACCACGCACGCCAGCGGCGCGTCCTTCGCCCTGCGTTCCTGCCGTCGGCTATCAAGGCCCTGCGCCCACGGGTGGAGGCTCTCGCCGACGGCCTTGCGGACAGTTTCGTGGGTTTGGGTCACGGTGACCTAGTCGAGCTTTACGCCTTTCCGTTCCCGGCGCTGGTGGTGGGGGAGATGTTAGGGGTGCGCGCCGCCGATAGGGACGATTTCGGCCGCTGGTCGCTGGCGGTGGTGAACGCCCTAGGCGGCGGGGACTTCGCCGCTTACGAGGACGCGACGCGTTCTATCTGGGACTGTATCGACGCGAGACTGGCAGAACGCGAAGCGCTGCTCGACGCTGGGACGGCCGGCGGGGACGGGGAGCTGCTCGGCTCGGTGCTTCCCGACGACGTAATAAGCCGCATGCTGCTCGCCGTGCGCTCCGGGGAGCTGTCTAGGGTGGAAGCCCGCCGGCTGGGTCACCAGCTGCTGGTAGCCGGACACGAGACCACGACGAGCCTGATAGCCCTGCTCTTCTTGCGGTTCGCTCAGCAGCCCGAACTGGCGGAGCGGGTCCGCGGCGACCCGTCGCTGATAGACGCCGTAATCGAGGAGGGCCTGCGGTTCGACTCACCGGTGCAGGGGCTGTTTCGAACCAGCGACTGTCCGGCTGTGCTTCGCGGGGAGGAGATCCCCGAGAAGACTAAGGTGCAGCTGCTTTTCGCCGCGGCGAACCGCGATCCCCGCCACTGGGACGACCCGGACGATTTCCGCCCGGAGCGCGATCCCCGCCAGCTGAGATCCCATCTGGCGTTCGGGTGGGGAGTCCACCACTGCATCGGCGCTCCCGTGGCCCGCCTCGAAACCCGGGTAACCCTGGAGCGGCTCCTACCAAGAATGGCCGACATCGAATTGGCAGGCGACCCTGAGACCACCGAGACTTTCATCCTCAGGGGACTGGCGAAGCTCCCACTTCGATGGCGTCCCGTCCCGGCCGACGCCGGCTGAGCCGCCGACAGGTCCGGGCGACCGACCGTCGCTCAGCCGCGACTGACAAGCTCAAGAAGCTACCGGCTCGGCTACTTCGCGGCGCTCGTCGATCTGGCTTTTCGGGAGGTTGTCGTCGTCTACGACGATCGGAGCGACCTCGGGGGTTTTCCGCTTGTTTGCGAGCAGCAGGATGGCGAGGCCGACCGCTACCGCAAAGAGGGCCAGCCGGCCTCGAAGGCCCAGTTCGGCTTGAAACCACTGAAGGGCGTAGCGGGGGCTGTGCACGAACAACTCGGGGAAGCCAAGGTAGGGAACCGAGGTCGTCACCCGACCAACGACATCGCTGGCCGTAAGCTCCGGTACGAACACGTCGGGAGTGCTTTGCGGGTTATCTCCCTTTGTAATGTAGCTGCCATTAGGGCGGACACCGACAAATCGATGGATCCACAGCAGGCCATTCGCTCTAAATTCGATTACCTCTCCCACATGGTAACTCGGTTGGGACTCGATGAACAGCATCGACCCAGGCGGGATAGTCGGGTACATAGACGGCGTCGTTATGTAGGCATGATTCGTCGATAGCAGAATCAGTAGAAAGGCTAGAAATAGCGTCGATGTTACAGCATATATCCGCATCTTCCAACCGCGAAAAGGGCGTTGAAATGGCTGGCTCAGTCCCTTGTGTATATTGAGGAATTTATTGCTGAACATTGTTACCTTTAACTGATCCTAACAGCCAGATCAAACTGGCGCTTCGGAAATGGGCGGGGTGTGAGCGTGGGGGTGGGTATCCACCGGGCGCGGGTCAGGGACTCTCAGAATCGAGGTATCTGACGCCGTCGATTCT
>JAJZNG010000117.1 GCA_021847945.1 Actinomycetes bacterium
CCTTCCAGCGACCCGGGCCCTTTTGTCGTTTGGTCGTTCGGTCGTCAGCGCAACCGACGATCAAGAACAGCGACTCCTACGCGATCAAGGAAACTGTCCGCCAACAGATGTCGTGGTCGATGGCGCAGAGTCGATCGATCCTCGTCGCTACGCTGGGGCCCCCGTTCATCGCCGCCCGCCGAGTAGGCGGAGAAGCTTGATTGCCAACCTTCCCCTACAGTCGGGGTCCTTCGAGTCCCCGGGACTGCCGGCCTGACCGGCCGCTTTGCCGCCGCGAGGCTCGCGAATCGGAGCTGGAGCGATCCGCGAACTCCCCCGCTTCCGAGTGGCGTCGGATCTCCTCGGGCGGGGCACCCGCTCCCGGCGATCGGGTCCACCACGGCGGTGGGCTCGACAGCGGCGGGCGGCAGTGTGCTGGTTGCATCGGGGAGCGTGGCAGCGGTGTCGCATGGACCTCCTTGGACGCCGGCCTCCATAGAAGAACAGGGGCAAACGGGCAGAAAACCAACAAAGTCGTCCGAAAAATGCTCTGACCAGCAGCTCCGCGCGAGAGCAGCGGATTGCGTCAGCAGGGCAACCGTGGCGTGGGTCAGGCGCGGCAGAGCGCGGCCGGACGACCGGTGGCATCGGGGAATTCAGGTTCGTCATGGGCTGGCCCACGACCGGACAAGCGCGCCAGGGGACGGCGATGAGACCTCGATCCGCCCGCGAAGTCAAGGGATCTTCGAAGTTTTCTTCGAGATTCGGCAATCCGGGCACATTCCTGATGACAACGACGAAGCGTTCTGCTCGCCCGCGGCGCAGCCCTGACTTATCCTGGCAGGTCAACGGGGTAGTTCCGAGGCATCCCACTGGAGGGGGACGGGGTGATGGACGTCGACGCAGAGCCAGAGGACGCCACCTTTGACGAGGCGCTGGGCCGCCGGATCGGCCGGGCTGTAAAGGACTGGACGGGCCAGCTGGTTGACGTCAGTGGTCGCAACACGCTGCTCTGCTACAAGGACTTGAAGGCAGGTACCCTCGACTTCTCAGACGCCCTGGATGTCGGGCGTGAGCGGATGCTGGCCGGTCACGCGGTCCGCTTCTCAGAGACCTTCGGCGAAGAGGCTTTGGCGCCGGCTGCTCGGCGGGGCCGAGCCATCCGGGCCCGGGCCGAGGAGAACTTCGAAGAACGCGGTCTTCGTACGCTCTTCGCGGCGTGGGGAATGGCGACCTGGACCAACACCAAGAGCACCTTCGTCCCCTGTGCCCCGGTGCTGCTCTGTCAGGCCCACCTGGTCGCGCATGGGAGTGCGGCTGAGGACTTCGAGGTGTCGTTACCGGGCGAATGGGAGATCAACCCCACCCTGCTCCACGTCCTGGCCAGTGACTTCGAGGTGCGTCTTGAAGCCGAGAGCCTGCTCGAACTGCTCGACTCGGACGCCGATCCACCTGACGCCAGCCTCCTTCTTGAGCGGTTGGCGAAGCAAGCTGGGAAAGTCGCTGGCTTCGGGATCGATCCCCGCGTGGTCCTTGCCAACTTCTCGTACGCCAAGCTGCCAATGGTCAACGACCTATTGGCTGCCGAGGACCTCCTGGCTCGCAACACTCTTATCTGTGCCATCGCTGGTGACGAACAAGCTCGCCAGGCGTTGAGAGAGCGCCGTGGGGATGTGTCACCCAGCGCTCCGGACTTCACGCCGCCTGCCGACGAGTACCTGGTCCTTGATGCCGACTCTTCCCAGAGCTACGCCATCAACGCTGTAGTGGCTGGGGCGGATCTGGTGATCGACGGGCCGCCGGGCACGGGTAAGTCCCAGACCATCGCGAACCTGATCGCCACCTTGGCGGCCCGGGGCAAGCGGGTCCTCTTCGTGGCCGAGAAGCGGGCCGCAATCGACGCCGTGCTCAGCCGGCTCGAGAAGGTGGGGTTGAGTGACCTGGTTCTCGATCTGCACGACGGCCCCGGGGCCAAGGGCAAACTGGCGCAGGCGTTCGCCAAGGCACTGGCCGACGCGGCTAATGCACACCAACTGGACATGGCAATCGAACAAGAGCAGCTGGCACACCGGCGGGAGATGCTGGTGCGCCGGACCGCTGCTCTGCACGAGGTGCGCCAGCCCTGGGGCATATCAGTCTACGGCCTTCAAGCCGCCCTGATCGGGGTGCCGGTTTCGGTGCAGAGCGAGCAACGCCTTGGCAGTGCGGTGCTGGCCGGACTCGGGGCCGCTGCCTTCCGCCAGACCGAGGCCGACCTCGAGCAGTTCGTCGGGATTGGCGGTCTCAGTATCGAGGCTTCTGGCAGTCCCTGGCTCCCCGCGCTCTCTGCGGGCACCATCAATACCTCCGACCAGGCCGCAGCAGTAATGGACGCCATGACGACCTTCACGCAGCACACCCTGCCCCAGGGCATGGCCCGTATCGAAGATGCCCTCTCCTCGGTAGGCCTTAGCCGGCCCGAGACGGTGGCCGACTGGGCTCCCACGTTCGAGTTGCTGCAGCGGGCCGGTAGGTGTCTCGAGTGGTTCGAGCCCTCCGTGTTTACCCTTGACCTTCACGCCGTCCTTGAGGCACTCGCGCCTGTGACCGGAGGCACCTTCGGTCGGCTCCGGCACCGCCTCTTCGACGGCGCCTACCGCGCCGCGGGCAAGATGGTTCTCGCATGTGCCAAACCAGCGACGACGCTGCTCAATGGCGCCCAGATGTACCAGTCCTTGAGCGAAGCAAAGGAGTTACTGGCTGACTGGCAGTCGGTTTGCACTGATGGTGGGATTCCGCGGCTTCCGGCTGACCTCGGTGGTGCGGAGGGTACCTTCGGCCAGCTGTGCACGGAGCTGAGCCACCTCGAGCGGGCCCTCGGTCAGAGCGAGCTCGAACAGATGGGGCCCGAGCAGCTGGCAAACCGCCTGCGGGAGTTCATCGCCGATCGTGTCAATCTCTACAAGCTGCCAGAGCTTTACCGCCTGACCGTCGCCCTCCAGGGAACGGGGCTGCTCGGCCTATTAGCCGAGCTGCGCCATCGCAACCTCACCGTCGACCAAGCCGTCGCCTGCCTGCGTTTCGTGTGGCATTCCTCAGTTCTGGAAGCCATTAGCCTGGCCGACCCGGAAGTCGGAACCTTCGACGGCCCGGCCTACAGCAGGACGGTGGCTGAGTTTCGGGCAGCCGACGCCTGGCACATCGAGAACACGCCGGCCCGCATTCGCCGAGCCGTGGCCGAGCACGTGATCGCCGCCCGTGACGCGTTCCCCGCCGAATCCCAGCTCGTAACCCACGAAGCTGGAAAGACGCGACGCCACGTTCCAGTGCGGCTCTTGTTTCAGCAGGCACCCCACGTGCTCACCGCCCTCAAGCCTTGCTGGGCGATGAGCCCGTTGGTCGTCTCCCAGGTTCTCCCGGTTGAGCAGTGTTTTGACGTGGTGATATTCGATGAGGCCTCCCAGGTCACCCCCGAGAGCGCGGCGGGAGCTCTCATGCGCGCCAACCAAGCTGTCGTCGCCGGTGATCCCCACCAGCTCCCCCCGACCGCATTCTTCGCTTCTGGCAGCGCCGTCGACGATCAGGAGGAGGAGGACGAGGCCGACGAGCTCACCGGGTCCATGACCAAGGACTTCGAGTCCGTCCTCGACGTCATGGGAGCGCTGTTACCTCCCCCCATCGGAACCAAGCGCCTCAACTGGCACTATCGCTCACGTGACGAACGGCTGATTGCCTTCTCCAACGCTCAACCCCAGCTCTACGACTGGTCGCTCACCACCTTCCCCGGGGCTAAGACGGCTCAGGTCATCACCCACCAACTGGTGCCCTTCGTGCCGGGCCGGGTCGACCAGGAGCAGTCCGTGGCCGACGAAGTCACCGCTGTGGTGGAATCGATAAGCGAGCACGCCCACGAACGACCCCACGAAAGCCTTGGGGTCATCACCATGGGTATCAAGCACATGGAGCGCATTGAAGAGGCGCTGCGGCGGGCCCGCCAGGGCGATCCGGTCCTCGACGACCACCTGAACAAGGTCTTCCACGGTACTGAGAAGTTCTTCGTGAAGAACCTGGAGCGGGTCCAAGGCGACGAACGCGACGCCATCTTGATCTCGATCGGGTATGGCAAGAGCGCCGATGGCCGCATGCTGTACCGCTTCGGTCCCCTCAACAACGCGGGAGGGGAGCGCCGGCTCAACGTGGCCGTGACCCGGGCACGTTCGCGCATAGCGGTGATCTCCTCGTTCTCCTCCGCTGACATGGACCCGGCGCGGCTCAAGGCTGACGGTGCCAGGATGCTGCGGGACTACCTGCGCTACGCCGAGTCAGGAGGCACGAACCTCGGCGAGCGCCGACGTGAGCGCGACCCACTCAACCCCTTCGAAGCCGATGTGCTGGCCCAGCTCACTGGAGCGGGCCTGTCCCTTGAGTGCCAGGTCGGGTGCTCGGGCTACTGGATCGACTTCGCCGCCAAGCACCCCACGGAGCCGGGGCGCTACGTCCTCGCCATCGAAGCCGATGGCGTCATGTACCACTCCTCCGCCACGGCACGAGACCGCGACCGGCTGCGCCAGGACCATCTTGAGCGCCTCGGCTGGCGCTTTCACCGAATCTGGTCATCCGATTGGTTCCACCACCGAGAACGCGAGGTGTCAGCCGCGGTTTCGGCGTTCAACGAGGCGCTGGCCGAGCTTGACGCGCCGCGCCCGTTTCGGCCCGTCACGGCGTTCGAGGCACCTTTGACGGGTCCCGTCGCCACCACATCGGACCCGAAGCGCCCGGGAAGGGGACCCAAGCCATTCCGACCAGACGGACGCCCCATCACTGAGTACTACGAACGCGACCTCGTGAGGTTCATCGAGTGGATCAACTCGGACGGCCAGCTGCGCACGGCCGAGGAGATAATGGCGATCGCGATCCCTGAGCTCGGCTACCAGCGGATCAGCGCCCCGCGGCGCGATGTGCTGAACAAGGCGATCGCTGCCTACAGACGAGCGGCAGGGTAGGACCCCGGTTCGTCTCGTTGACACAGCCGCCTCGTACCCTCACCGGGGTGGACCAGGATCAGCAGCTCCCTTCGCTGGGCATCTTGCTCGCTCAGGTTGTCGCAGAGCGCGAAACGATGAACTCGCACGCCGAGAGTCTCGACGGCAAGGCTGGCGTTGTTCTGGGATTTGCCGGTGTGCTGGTGGGGCTCGGCGCCACGGCGCAGGTGGCCGTCTCGGACAGGATGATCTTCCAGGTTGGACTCGCTGTTGCTGTAGTCGCCGCTGTCCTCGCTGCATGGGCGTTCCTCCCCCGTCGCTATCCCGTGTTGGAGGTAGAGCGACTCCGGCAGGCCAACCTCACCGCGTCCGAAGCGGAGACGCGCCTGGAGTTGCTGGATACCCAGATCGAGATGGTGAAGGAGGCCGCGACCCTCGTGAAGCAGAAAGGGTGGCGCGTCCGAGCCGCCGTGGGTTGCCTGGCCATCGCTGCCGCTCTGGTGGTCGTCGGTATAATCACCGGGATGGGAGGTCGGTTGCATGCCTGACGAGAAGGCACCAGAGAGCGCGCCAGCCCCGTCGCCGGCGAAGAGTCGGCCGGAGCCGCCTCCATTTCGGCCGAACAAGGATCTCATCGGCTACATCGAGAAGGGTCAGAAGCCACCCGTTCGGCCTGCACGACCCTCGGAGAAGCGATAGCCGTACCTGGCCCGCATGGGCTTCGCCAGCAGCAGGGCGTTTTGGTCGGGCTCAAGTCCCGATGTGCTGAAGGAGAGGCCGCAGGTCGTTGAAGTTCGAATACGAGCGACTACGGCCCACCCGCGACGAGACCGTACGCTGCTATTCGAACTCCTAACCGTGCCGGTCCGTCCGGCTCGGGGTCTGCCCGGATGGAGCGAATCTGGCCGCTCGAGGGTGAGTCTGTGTCACACCGGATGCCTACCGTCCGAGCCGTGAAACCGAGAGCCGTCCTCGCGCGCCTCCTGGCAGGGACCGTCACCAACGTCGCTTTCTCCGACGCCCAGAAACTGCTGGTAGCTCTCGAATTCGACGAGCTACGGGTAAGGGCCTGTCCATAAATAGTCCGCGCGCCACAGGTTGCAGCGGTGTAGTTTTGCTGGCATGGAGGTCGGCGAAGAGCGGCTGATTGCTTTCTTCGAGTTCCTCTCGGCTCACC
>JAJZNG010000213.1 GCA_021847945.1 Actinomycetes bacterium
GGGAACTAGAAAGCGCCGAGGACACCCGTGTTCGGAAAGCTGTCAAAAGCAGTGATCAACTGTGAAAGCTAGGTAGATAGTTGCACATCAGATGGTGTACAGCTGCGGTACGGGACCACCTGCGGCCCAGATGTCCCACGGGCAGGAAACTTCAACTATCATCACTCAGGCACCGCACTACGGTGCAACAACACGTCGGAGTGGCGGAATAGGCAGACGCGCTAGCTTGAGGGGCTAGTGCCCGCAAGGGCGTGGGGGTTCAAGTCCCCCCTCCGACACGATCCTGAGCACACGGGCGGGATTCGACGAGAGTCCGGCCCGTCTCAGGGTCGTACGTCAGCGTCACCCCGAGCCCTTTGTACAGGGCGGCTTTCATCTCGGGTCCGGCGTTCGCGAGCTTCTCGAGTGCCTGCTGCACCCCTCCTATCAGCGCCCGGATCTCCTCTGCCGTCATCGGCTCAGCTGGGACGCTCTGGCCGAGTTGGCGCTCAGCGACCGCCCGCTCGCCTTCGACCTCGCGCATCCAGCCGGCGACGATCAACGGGTCAGCCCCGGCCTCGAGCGCCGCCCGGTACTTCCTGAGACGGTCATCGCAGTCCGCTATCTTCCTGCGAGCCGACTCGGCTCGAGCCGCGGCAGCGTCGTCGATCTCCTGCGCGGCAGCCATAGCCTTCACGGTCTCTTCGATGTGATCCGGGTCGAACACGCTTACCAGCCATTTGTCGAGGGCGGGGACGATCACATTCTCCCGCACGGTGACCACCTTCGCGTGACGGCCGGTCGCGCCCGCGTACTCGGAAGCGAACCTGCATCGATAGTAACGGGTGCCGTGCGTGAACTGGCCTGTCATCCGCCGGCCGCACGACCCGCAGGTGAGCAGTGATGACAGGGCGTAGACGTGCCGACGCTTGGGGGTGACGACCGCCTGCCGGTGGGCCTGGAGGGCCCGCTGGCGTTCGGCCGCAGCGAAGGTGTCAGGGGCGATGATCGCCTCGTGGGTCTGCTCGGCGGACCACACCCACTCCGAGCGGTCATTCCACGCCATCCGGGTCTCGTATCCGGCCGCGACGTCCTCGACGTCGAGGAGGGTTTCGTTGCGGCGCTGGCGGTTCCATGTCATCCTGCCCGTGTACTTCGGGTTGCCTATGATCGCTCTGACCGCGGACTTGCCCCACGCCCCGTTCGCAGACTGGCGGTGACGGTTCCTGGCCGGGTCGTGCCCGGACGGGGAGGGGATCCCGTCAGCGTTGAGAGCTTCGGCGATGGCGCCGATACCGGCGCCGGCCACGTACTCGGCGAAAATCCGCCCCACGACCGGAGCCGCGACCGGGTCCACCTCGAGGCGATGGAGGCGCTGGCCGACCGCAGCCTTGCCGGGGTTGGGATGAGGTCCGGCGTCGGCGAGCCGGTACCCGTATGGGGGACGGCCGCCGAGGAAACGTCCTTCGATCGCTGCCTGGGATGCCATCGCAGACCGAACCCGCGTCTTGATGCGCATTCGCTCGCCCTTGGACAGCCCACCGAAGAGGCTCATGACGATGTCGTGCGCTTCGGATCCTGGATCCACCCGGCCGCCGACCTCGGGCACCCACAGGGACACGCCGTAGTGGGTCAAGACCGGGAAGGTAAGCCCGAACTGGTTGCCGTAGAACGCCCGGTGCGGTTCTCCGATGACCAGAGCGTCGAAGCCCCGATGAGGGTCCTTGAGCGCATCGAGGAGCCGCGACGCTTCGGGGCGCCGCTTCCACGGCAGGGAGCGGGATTGGCCGATGTCGAAGAACTCGGCGACGATCACCCCGCCGTGCGGCGCGATGAGCGCCTGAGACCGCGAGACTTGCCACGCTTTTGACGATGCGGGGTCTTGCTGGTCCTCGGTCGAGACCCGGCCGTAGAAGCCGAAGCGAGTCACTTGCGGCGCCTCCCGATTTTAACGGCATGAGCTGAGGGCTTCCCCGGCACCGTCGGCGGTAGCAGGCCAAGTTCTCGTGCCCGGCGGACCCATTTACTCGCAGTGGATGGCGCCACGTCGAACTTCATCTCTACTGCTCCAGTCGGACGCTTTCGCCCCGGAGATCTCATGGCCTCGTTGTAGACGTCGGCGACTCTCCGAAAGAAGTCCATGTCGTCGGGGCTCACGCGGTTGTGACGCCCCCGGAAGTTGTCTTCCTTAGTTCGGGCGAACTCTGGGCCAACCGTGCCTGTCTGGATTGCTCGCTCCACATTGTCGTTGTGTGCTGCCTCGCTGCGCTGCTGCATGTCCCACAGAGCAGCGAGGACCGATGCGACAGGGATCCCTCTTAGGTCCGTGGCAGCTAACCCCTCGAGCGGCTTGTCGTTGATCGACGAGACCGATACCCGGTCGGAATTCGGTCGGACCCCCTTCCACACCTCGATGCCGACAGCGACCATCCGGCCTTCTACCTCGACCCAGTGCGCCTGGACTGTGAATGGTCCTGTGCTCGGATCTGGGAAGCCGATGACGTGGTTCAGTCGGCTTGAGAGCATGATCGGTTCGTGGGGACGTCTCGCTGTCACGCCAGTAATGGTATACGAAGTGCAGGGCTTTGGTCAAGACTTGGTAATACCCTGGAGTGGCCGTTCACCCGATCCCCGGATTAACTGCACAAAACATGGTAGTAGCCAAAGCATTACCGTTGTATGTCCAATACTTGGGATGACAGAGCAAGCAAAAGCATGGATGATTGCGTGGGTCCGCGAACAGTGCGTCAACGGCGAAGCACGCCGTGAACGGCAGCGGCTAAAGCTGTCCGAGGCCCAAGTCGGAGCAGTGGTTGGCACAAGCGAAGTGAATATCTCCCGATGGGAACGGGGCATCAGACTGCCACGCAAGGACGCGGCCTTACGTTATGCGAAGGCCCTTCGACAGATGGAGAAGATCGAAACGTCTACAGGTCGACTGGGCGACGTGGTGGCATCGTCATGACAGTCATCGTCCCGTCCCAGCCGCCGCGGCTCACGCCGTCGCTAGCCCGAGCGCTCCTGCGCATCTTCCAATCGAGCGACGACGGTCATGCGCCGACCGGGACGCTCGCTTTAGTCGGATCCTCCGATGGCGCCCCGTAACGCGGCACGCTCCGGGCATCGCCTACCCGGAGCGAACGCCAACAGCCGCAAAGTCGCCGTCACGCAACCAAGGCAGATTGTAGCACAGAGGAACATTGCCTTCCCCGCTCAGGTGATGGCCATACGCGAAGGCGCCGCCCGGTCCGCTGCTCTCGCGACACTATTGCGCTCCGCCGAGCTCGGAAGAGTCGATCCCAACCCCGCCATGTTGACCGCGTTGTTCCGGCTCGCGGCGGCCGCCGCGATTTGGTCGTCTCGTGCTGCCGAGATGGCAGAACTGGCGGCGGTAGCGTGACCGTGGCCGAAGGCTTGAAAATCCCGGTCGACGAGGAAGCCGAAGCGGGCCTCGTCGCCTGCTGCGTAGACTCCCACGTCGCCTTTCTTCTCGCGGCCAGCCGGGTCCAATCAGACGACTTTTACGTCCCCCGGCATAGGCGCCTGTTTGACGCGTGCGCTTCTCTCGGCCGTCTGGATGGCCCGTCCTGGGACACGCGCAACGAGCGGGTGGTGGAGGCGGCGCGCATCGCCGGCGTCGCAGAGAAGGAGCTCCGGAAAATGCTCGACGAGCGGACCACGAGCGACGACAAAGCCGGGCGGCTCGCTGCTCGCATCGTCGACGCCCGCCGCCGGCGTGACCTGATGTCCCTAACCGCTCGCGTTTACAACGCGGTAGCCGTCGGCGCACGCCTCGACGAGGTCGAGCCCTTACTCGACCAGCTGCGGACGTTTCCGTGTTGATCTCTCTCGACGACCCAGCCCGCTCCTCCCATGAGGCAAGTCGGCTAGCCGACGACCACGACCAGGCTGGTCCGACAGGCCGCCTCGTTGAACTAGTACGCCGCGAGATGGGTCTCGAAGGCCCCGCTGCGCTGGACGCGGCAGTCTCGCTAGAAGCAGCGATCCGCCGGCAGCAGATTCGCAGTCTCGCCGCCGGCGTAATCGCCGACATAGGGGCAGCGAAAGACCAGCGTCTCGGCGACGCGCACGTGGTGACCGCAGCGCAACTCATTCGAGAAGCGGACCGGCCAGCGAAACCACTCCTAGGCGAACTCGTCGCCGAAGGGCACAACGCCACCGTCACAGCCCAGTTCAAAGCCGGCAAAACCGACCTGGTCCTCAACATGGCCGCAGCGTTGACCGAAGGCGGCTCCTTCTTGGGACGATTCCCTACAGGCAAACCGCGTCGCGTCGCGCTCCTAAACTACGAGCTCAGCGTCGACGACCAGCGAACACGCCTCCGAGACCTCGGGCTCTCAACCGACGCACTCGCCCGCCTCCTAGTCGTCAACCTACGAGGATCCAGGCTGTGCATTACCAGCCCGGTCGGACGGGACTGGCTCGTCCAGCAACTCTCCGACCACGGAACCGACGTTCTAATCGGCGACACCTTCGGCGCGGCATCAGCGCCGTCCGTCGAATCCGAAAACGACAACGCCGCTGTACGCCGCTTCCTCGCCACCGTCGACGAAATACTAGCCGTCGCCAGATGCGGCTCGTCGATCTGGACGGCCCACACCGGCCGCAAAGACCACATCGAAGGCGCCGAGCACGCCCGAGGCGCGACAGTACTCGACGACTGGGCCGACGACAGAATCATCCTCACCAAGGACCGAAACTCAGCAGTACGCTTCCTAGCATCCGAAGGACGAAGCCCCTACGCCCTACCCGAATCACCACTCGCCTACGACCAGCGAACCCGAGCACTATGGCTACCAGACGGCGACGTCGGCATCAGCCGCTCCGACGCCCGAACAGCCAAAGCCGCAGACACCGTCACCGCCATCGTCACCGACCACCCAGCCATCACCACCGGCGACCTAAGAGACGCACTAGACGACGAAGGCATCACAAACAACGCCGCCAAACAAGCAGCCATCACCAAAGCCCGAACCCGCGGACTCGTCCACATCCACAAAGAAGGCCGGCGAGTCCTCCACTACGCCGGGCCACCACACCCGGAGAACACAACATGCAAAGCTTAGGATGCCCACGTTGCCCAACCTTGCCCAACCTTGCCCAGGGCAACTTCCAAAAACGTTGCCCAATGCCCTATAGGGCAGGGCAACGTATTGGACCGATCAGCGACAGAACTATCACACTGCCCAAATGGGCAACATCCCACAACCAACACACCCCAACACACCCCACAGCAAGCCAGAAGAACGCGCTCCCGTGCGAGCTAACTTTGGCTTCCGACCCCACACTTTCGTTGCGCGCGGGCGTGGCTTCGCAGGCATCTTCGGTGTGCGCCGTTGGTATCGGGGATCCGACACACGCGGAGCACACGAAATGAGCGAGCGTGAGTGGACCGGGAAGGGCGACGCTCGTGGCTATAGCTGGCCGCAGTTTGTGGCCGGCAACGAAGCTCGCATGACGCACGGAGCGAAGAGTGAAAGGCGGTGGCGTCCGATAGCCGATCGCCTGGCCGAGGACATCCTCGTGGCTGCCCCGTGGCTTGCCCGTCCCGCATTCAGGGGCGCCTTAAACGCGTGGGCGAAGGCCGAGGCGCAAGCGCACCTTGTCGGTGTTTGGCTCGACGAGCACGGCATGCTCGACGACGACGGTCTGCCCCGACCGGCAGCCACCTACGCGCTGAGGTTGGATACCGCGGCGGCGTCCCGGCGTGCCAGGCTCGGACTCGACCCGGCCGCGCTCGCCAAACTCCTCGCCGACTTCTCACTCGCCGCCGGCGCCGACGATGTCCTCAGCGCCCTCAGAGCCGAAGGAAGCCGGATACTGGCACAAAGACCGCCCGAGGCGCTCCCAGAGGCACACGCAGGCGCTGAGGTGCCGGAGAATGGAGACGGCGGGCGATGACCGAACGGCAAGCGCGGGCGATGGCCTTACTCGGCGGGTTGATTCTTGAGGATGGGCGCCGTTGGGGTGACGCTGCGATGCCGTGGCAGTTGGCCGATGCTAGAGCGGTGCTCCAGCCCGGGGACGGCGAACCGCGCCAGCACTTCCTCACCAGACCGCGTGGCGGTAGTAAGACGACA
>JAJZNG010000010.1 GCA_021847945.1 Actinomycetes bacterium
GATCAAACGCATCGGCTTCGGGTTCAGGTCACTCGCCCACTACCGAATCAGAGTCCTCCTCTACGCCGGACGCCCCAACTGGGACCTACTCCCCACCATCACACCCCGTTGAAATCCGAAGGGCCAGTTATTGCTGGAATGATGATTTACGCTATTTCTTCTGCTATCTAACTTCACACAAAGCCTTGCCCACAGTTCGCGAGCCAGGGAGAGGTCGTCCCCCTCTGACCATTGTCAGTGCGAGTTGCCGTGGCGGCGCCAGGCACGGTGCCGGATCTTGGCATAACCAGAGCACAACAGCACGGGGCGGTCTCGACCGGTCACGATCAGTCACGACAGAAGAGCAGTAACTTGATCACGGACGCTTCGGAAAGCCCCTAAGGCCTTGTTCTGCGATGGCCCAGTCCACAGTCGTTCGCAGATCAGAAGCTGGGGATGGCTCCTGTGTCTACTGTGGCAGCGTGGTTATTGTCACCGCAAGCTGGCAATGACGTCCACGTGACGATCGGGTCAGTGCGTTTGGGTGCGCTAGTTCCGCATCGGCGTGGGATAATGGGACGCGATGGCCCGTCGTGACTTTGGCAGTGTGCGTAAACTAAAGAGCGGTCGGTGGCAGGCTCGTTTCCGCGAACCTACAGGGCGGATGGTTCCGGCGCCCAGGACCTTTCTTACCAAAGGTGATGCCGCGGCCTGGCTAGCGCAGGTCCAAACGGATAGGGCTCGGGGTCAGTTCATTGACCCACGAATGGGAGCAGTAAAGGTATCCGACTTTGCCGAACGTTTCTTGTCCGGGAGAGTCTTGGCAGAGCGGACAGCGGAGACTTACCGAGGACTTCTTGACAACCACATCCTTCCGGCTTTGGGAGATATTGAGATGGGTCAGCTTACTCCTGGTGCAATCCGTGCTTGGAACGCCCAGCTGGCTCAGAGTCACTCTTCGACGGCGGCGAAGGCTTACAGATTGCTAAGGGCAATGTGCCGCATGGCGGTGTCCGATGAGGTTATCGCTCGTTCACCGTGCCGTGTCGAGGGTGCTGGCGCCGAGCACGCCGCGGAGCGGCCGATAGCTACTGTGGAAGAGGTCGAGGTTATTGTCCGAGCAATGCCCGACCGCTTTAGGGCTCTTGTGTTACTCGCAGCGTGGTGTCAGCTCCGAAAGGGAGAGTTATGCGCCCTGCGCCGGCGCGACATTGACCCTGTGAGGTCCACTCTCACCGTCGCCCAGAACCTCCAGCAGCTCCGCAACGGGCGTATGATTACCAAGGAGCCCAAGACTGCGGCTGGGCGGCGCACCGTCGTGATCCCCTCCCAGGTACTTCCTGCCCTTGTCACCCACCTGGAGACCTTCACCGCAGCGGGAGGCGATGCGCTCGTGTTCACTGGCGAGCATGGCGGTCCAGTTCGCCCTCACGTGCTTCAGAAGCATTGGGATCGGGCTCGCTTGGTCGCCGGACGTCCCGATCTACACTTGCACGATCTCCGTCACACTGGAAACACGTGGGCGGCAGCAACTGGGGCCTCCACTCGTGAGTTGATGGCTCGTATGGGTCACAGCACTCCAGACGCCGCTCTCCGCTACCAGCACGCAACTGAGGACCGCGATCGCGTGCTCGCCGAGGCCCTTGCCGGCATGGCGAAGGCCGCACCGGTGATCGCTATCGAGCGGGGAATGGACATCTCAGCTCGACTCTGATTCGGCCCTGAGCCTTCGACGAGCGCTGACCTCGACGGTACGGCCTGCCGATAGCAGCCGGCGGGTTCTACCGCACACCAGGGGAGCAGTCCCAGTGAGCACACAGGGCTGACTGTGTCCCGTTCGCCGTGAGCTGGCCTTCAACGTTGGCGTGGGATGCCTCCGCTCTCTCCAGATCTGCCTAGCCGGCATGAGGGCAAGAGCCCCGCCGAGGTGGCCCTTCTGCCTATCCTGCGAGGGACTTGCGAAGTCGCCCTAGTGCTTCACGTCCGAGCCCCCGCTGAGAGTCAGAGATTCGCTGGTGCAAGCTAACAATCTACCGCAGTGGCACGTTTGTGGCACATCGAAGCGTCAGACCCGCTAACTAGTCCCAGTATACCCTCTCCTACCAGGACTTTTACCGAGAGCGAGCGACGGGAATCGAACCCGCGTTCTCAGCTTGGGAAGCTGATGTTCTGCCTCTGAACTACGCTCGCGTATGGCGGTGCATCTTAGCGCCCTGAGGCGCCGGTCTCGTCGGCAGGTGACGCGACTACGGCCTGGTTCTCTTCTGGGCCCCGGAGCGCGTGATGGTCGGGCGGGCCGAGCTCATTAGTTGCTACGTTCGCAGGACCCTGCCCTCCGACACCGCGAGGCTGCTCGGCCGGTAGGTAGGCAGGAGGACTCTTGAACATCGAGAGCAACTCGATGGGAATCGGGAATATGAGTGTGGAGCTCTTACCGGTTGCGACCTCGGCGAGGGTCTGCAGCGTGCGAAGCTGCATCGCCCCTGGGCTGGCTGCCATCCTATCGGCCGCCTCGGACAGCTCCTGGCTGGCTTGCAGCTCACCGGAGGCAGCGATGATCTTGGCTCGGCGCTCCCGTTCAGCCTCGGCTTGGCGAGCCATGGCACGAAGAAGCTCCGGGGGTAGAGTGACATCTCGTATCTCGACTTGGCGTACTTCTACACCCCACTCTGCTGTGCTCCGGGCTATCGTCGAGCGAAGCTCGCCGTTGACGTCTTCCCGGTGTGCCAGCAGGCTGTCGAGCTCGTAGCGGCCTATGATCGAACGCAGGCTCGTCATGGCAATGCGCTGGCTAGCGAAACGGAAGTTATCCACTCCAATCACTGCTCTGACCGGGTCGACCACCTGGAAATAGACGACAGCGTCGACGGCTATCGTGACATTGTCCTTCGTGATCACCGACTGCGAAGGGATGTCCACTACTTCGACGCGCAGGTTGACTCGTACGATCCTGTTGATCCAAGGAAGTCGGAACATGAAGCCTGGGCCGCGCGGTTCGCTCTGGACTCTACCGAACCGGAACACCACAGCCCGCTGATACTCGGGTATGACCGCGAACACCCTACGAGCTAACACCATGTAGTACTAGCTTGCCAACCCTAACTTGACTTTCGTCGAGAGTGTAAGTGTAAACTCCCGAGTAATAAGGCAGCCGGGGCGTACGGGGTCGAGACGATGAAGATAACGCACCGTGAGGGGGGGGAAAGCCCTCTAATCACGGGCAGGGAACTGGAGTGGGTACCCGCCACCCACTTCAGCAGAGCGGTTCCGAGCTCCGCCGCTTGGACCGCTCCACTTGTGGCGCCCTTCGGGGCGCCACAAGTCTTTGTACCAGCAACTCCAGCTAGCGTTCCAGCCGGAGAAGCTAGCCAGGCTCCGTGGTGTCAGATAGCGCTTCTGGAGCGGAGGGAGTCGATGTCTTCCCAGCTGTAACCGAGCTCGACAAGGACCTCTTCGGTATGCGCTCCGAGCTCAGGGGCGTCAAGCAGGATTCTTGCTGGTGTGTCGCTGAAGCGTACAGGTGGGCACACCACGGCGTTGCGTCGTCGACCCCCGATACCCGCAGCGTCCACTTCCGGAAGATCAGCCTCGGCGAGGTAGCCGTTCAACCATACGGATGGGTCCTCCGCCACCTGAGAGTAGTCACGAACCGGGGCGTGGCGTATACCCGCCGATGTCAGCATCGTGCACCATTCGCCCGTAGTGCGTGAAGCGAATACCGGGGCGAGCTCTTCGTACAGGGCCTTTTTGTCCGCCTCAAAGTAGATCGGCTGGGGGAACCTGCCGGCAAGGTCCCGGCGTCCGACGAGGTCGAAGAAGGTAGCCCGAGCGGGGCCTACCACTCCGACGATCGCGATCCAACCGTCAGCTGTGGGCAAGACGAAGTAGAGGCCAGGCACGAGCGGGTTACCATGATTGGCGCGCCCAGGTAGCTGACCCGACATCAGATAGGCGGTGTACTCGCTCGCTTGAGCCCAGATCTGTCCTCCAAGAAGCGACGTCTCCACCAGCTGGCCTCGCCCGGTGAGTTCACGTGCGAGAAGAGCTGCGAGGATCCCAGATACGAGGTTCAGCGAAGCGATGTGATCGGCGATCGTCACCCCGACGGGTGTTGGCGGTTCGCCGTCGGCTCCGGTGGTCGAGATCAGACCACCGGCGGCTTGGGCGCTCAGGTCGGCACCTTCCCGAGCTGCGTCGGGTCCGTCCGGGCCGAACGTAGAGCCGGCCGCAACGACCACCCTCGGGTTGACCGCCGCAAGGTCGTCGTAGCCGAGCCCCCACGACTCCATAGTCCCCGGCTTGAAGTTCGTCACCACCACGTCGGCCCAGCCGGCCAAGCGGAGAAACACCTGCATCCCCGCCTCGCTGCGAAGGTCAACTGTCACGGACCGCTTCCCGCGGTTGCAACCTACGAAATAGCCTGACCGGGGCTCTTGCGCTGAGGTAGGCAGCCACCGGCTCTGGTCACCGAAACCGGGGAGCTCCACCTTGACCACTTCCGCTCCCCAAGCGCATAGGGTCTCCGCCGCCTGAGGCGCCTGGACCAAAAGGCCAGCCTCCACCACCTTGATCCCGTCAAGCGCTCCCATGCCAAGTCAGGCTAGGCGAGAAGCCTCACGACCGCATGCGCGAATACCGGGCGAGAGCTTCGTCGCGCTCGGCGTGGTGGTCGACGATCGGCAGAGGGTAGTCCGATGCTTCCAAGAGGGACCCGGCTAATTCGTGCGGCCGGTGGATGTGCTTGTCGTCGACGGCGGATAGTTCGGGCACGTATCGACGTATATAGGCTCCCCGGGGGTCGAACTTCTCACCCTGTAGGGTCGGGTTGAACACGCGGAAGTAGGGGGCGGCGTCTGTCCCGGATCCCGCCACCCACTGCCATCCGAGTTGATTGGAAGCCAGGTCGGCGTCGACGAGGTTTTCCATGAACCACGAAGCTCCTAGCCTCCAGTCGAGGTGGAGGTCTTTCACCAAGAAGCTGGCCGTGATCATCCGCACTCGGTTGTGCATCCAGCCTTCGCTTCGCAGCTGCCGCATTCCGGCGTCCACTATCGGGAAACCTGTTCGACCCTGCGCCCACGCTTCGAAATGGCTGTCTGCTAGTGGGCCTCGGTCTACTTCGAGACGGGTCCACTCCGGCCGATACGGTTGACTGGAGGCGTCAGGACGGTGCCAGAGCACGTCGGCGTAGAACTCCCGCCAGCACAACTCTTTCTCGTACACCTGTTCGCCTGGTCCTGTCGGGTCTAGACGGCTCAGGATCTGACGGGGATGTACACAGCCGAAGCGAAGATACGCTGACAGGCGCGATGTCCCTTCGGTCCCTGGCTGATCCCGCTTGTCCTTGTAGTCCCGAACCGGACCTTCCAGGAAGGCCTCGAGGCGTTCGTGGGCGGCTTCCTCTCCGGGGTCCGGCAGCGGAGTTGCACACGGTGCGACCTTAGGCACTCGAATGTCGTTGTTGACCCCGGCGCGGGTGACCCTGGCAAGAAGCTGCTTGGATGGCGCGGGGAGTGGTAGCTCCCACCCCCGCAGCCGCCACGCCTTCCAAAACGGCGTGTACACCTGGAAAGGAGATCCGCTGGAACTGGACAGCTCCCCAGGAGGGACGGCGTAAGGCGATCCGACGCGCAAGAGACGGACGCCTCGTGCCGCAAGAGCGGTCTCCACCGTGGTGTCGCGGTACGAACCATATGGGCCGAAATCCCCCGATACGTACACTACGTCAGCCCCGACCATTCGGGCCAAATTCGCCACAACTACTTCAGGCCTTCCGAAAAGCTGGACCAAACCCTTGCCCGTCCCGGAGCCCAGATGCCGGTCGAGGCTGGTCAGACATCCAGCGAGGAAGCGCATTCGCGGCTGGCCGGCGCGGGCTATCAGGGACTCATCCCAGACGAAGGCGCATACGACACTCTCGTAGGCCTTCAATGCAGCGATCAAAGCCGGGTTGTCGCCTATACGAAGATCCCGCCGAAACCAGACCACCGCGGTGGGCGAGGCAGCGCTGCTCTGCGGTAAGGTCCGATCCCCCTTGAAGTCGCTTAGCTCTGATCCGAGTTT
>JAJZNG010000083.1 GCA_021847945.1 Actinomycetes bacterium
GATCTCCTCGGCGGCCGAGGAGATCGAACGCCTAGAAGCCGACCTGGAACGAGCTAACGTGGCTTACGGTCAGAGAACCACCGAGCTAGAAGCTGTCAGCGAGGAAAGCACCGCCGCTGACCTTGAGCAAGAAGCCCAGCAAGAGCTCGCCTCGGCCGTCGGGTATGCGTCCGACTACGTCCGCACAGCCGTTTCAGCCAAGCTGCTCAGGCGTGTCATGGCCGAATACGGCGAGCGTCACAAGGCGCCTATACTCGCCCGAGCCGGGGATGTCTACTCGAAGCTGACCGTGGGCGCGTTCGCGGAGCTAGTCCCCGACATCTCCGGGGCAAGCCAGAAGCTCCTCGCCAAGCGTCGCAACGGGGAGCCTCTAACCACGGCAGAGCTCAGCGACGGAGCGAGAGACCAGCTGTACCTGGCCTTGCGTATCGCCGGCATCGAGTACCAGCTCGAACGTCTAGACGAGCCGGTCCCCGTCGTGTTCGACGACGTTCTGGTCAACTTCGACGACGAACGCTCCGAGGCAGCCCTCGGCGTCCTCGCTTCTCTCGGCGAGATGACACAGGTGCTGCTCTTCACCCACCACGAAAGCCTCGTCGCGTCGGCGGTCTCCTCTCTCGGACCCGACCGGGTTGGGGTGGTACGCCTTGAGGGACGCGACCACGACCTGCCAGTCATCTCCGGTACCGCTGCCGGCAGGGAGGGCTAATACTGGACGGATCGCAGCGCGGGGGTGGCAGCTTTGATGGCCGCGTCGCTCAGGCCGGCAGGCGGCGGTCTGCCAAGAAGCCCCAGGCTGCGTCAGCGTATGCGTCCCAGCTTCGCTTGGGGACCGCCGCAGCTTGGCGACGCAGCCCGGCGCGCAGGTCGCCGTCTGCGAGGACTCTCGCTATAGCCGCGGCTATCTGGTGGGGGTCGCGAGGGTCCACGAGCAGGCAGCCGCCGTGGCGGGCGTTGTCCGCTAGGGCCCCGTAGCGCGAGGTGATCACCGGTGTCCCTAGCGCCAGGGACTCGACTACGGGCAGCCCGAAACCCTCGTGGAGGGAGACGAACACGCTGCACGCGGCTTGTCGGTAGTAGCTCCAGACGAGCTGGTCGGGCGGGGCGCTCAGGGTTTGCACGCTGCGGCCCTTAGCCCGAAGCTCGTCGACGCGTTCGAAGAACCGTTCGCCACGCCAAGAGTTGCCCCCGAGGAAAACCAGGGCGAAACTCTCCCCTCTACGCCACAAAAGCTCGGCGGCGGACAGGACAGCCATGTGGTTCTTGCGAGGCTCGTGGCTTCCAACGACGACCACTACAGGAGCGTCGCAGGCCGGCATTTCAGCGGCGGGCACCCCGCCGGCCGAGATGCCGCCTTCGGGTCGTCGGCCCGCGGGAAGACCGGTGGCAGGCAGGTCGGTAGCAGGCAGGTCGGTGGCGAGCTCGACGCTTTGGATCTCGGGTCCGCGAATACCTCGCGACGCGAGAGTGGACCGCCACGCCTTGAACTCCAAAGCGGCCGTCTGCGATATGGCCGCGACCCTCGTCGCGTGAGCGCACGCCGCCAGGTAGCGCATGTAAGCGGCCGGCATGCCGTCCACTGCGGTCTCGGCCATGGTGAGAGGGACGCAGTCGTAGCCGACGAAACCGGTGGAGCAGCGAGCGAACCTGGCGATCGCGCCGAGCGCGTCCGGCCGGGACGCTTCGACGGCCAGTTCCGGAACGACAAGCGTGCAGCGCCAAGGGACCAGCACAGCGCTGGAGTCTGGCGCTGGGTCCGCCGCAGCCGGCTTGTCGGTCACCCACGCTGCGTCGGCGACGGGCGGTGATCCTGTGGCGAGCGCCGTCTCCGCGGCGCTCAGCGTTCGCAGCCCGCTGTAACCTTCCGCCCACCCGACCAGGGTCGCCTCCGGGTGTCGCGCCCACCGGCGGGCGGTCTCGCGCACCACCCGCTGGATGCCGGTGCCGAGCGGGTTTCGCGACGCTTGATCGACGTCGACCAGCACCCCGCCGCGCTGCACCGACACCCGACGCCAAGCGTCCGAGTCGAGATGGCCTGAGATTGCCAAGTGGCCGGCTAAGACTTCGCCGGGACGGGTCCCGCAGCGGATGGCCCGCACGGCGCGCTTGACGCTTCCGACGTCTGCTAGTTGCGCTGACAGGACTGAAAGGGCGAGCCAGCAAAGGTCCGGGCGTGCCCCGTCTAGGGCTGCGTCTATGGCGGAGCAGGCTCGGGCGGCGTCGGCCCCAGTGCCGAGGCGCCCGGGTTCGACCGCGCCGATCGCTTCGAGCAGGGTTGTCGCCCTTTCGACTAGGGCGGCAGAACGGCTCGACGCTTCGCCTCTCATGAGATCCGACAGGGTTACCATCCAGCAGTCTCAGGCATCTAGGAGCCTCGGGCTTCGCCGAGTGTTCCGCCGTGCGCCACGCGGCCGGTGCCGAGCCCGGCCGGCGCTGCCAGCAGGTCCCAAAGGTCGTCGGCGAACGCTTCCCACGAGCGGGTTTCGCGGGTGTTTAGCTGGCCTGTCAGACCGGTGAGGACGGCGTCGTCTTGCAAGGCGAGGCGCATCGCTGCCCCGAGGGCTTCGTCGTCGTCGGCGTCGAAGCGCAACACCCCCGCTTGGCCGGCTCCGCCTCGGGGAGTCGGGCGCTGGGAGCAGAGCACCGGGACCCCACGGGCGAGAGACTCGGAGATCGCCACGGCTGTCCCTTCGTGAGGCGACGGGGACACGCACAACGTGGCCGACCGGTACAGCTCGTCGAGGTCCGCTTCGGTCATCCCACGGCGTATCTCGACGCGCCGGCCGGCCCGTCGGAGACGGCCCACGAGCTGCGCGACTTCGTCTTGGTGCACTTCGCGCGCCGCTATCACCACTTCGAAGTCGAGACCGTCCGCCCAGGCGAGCTCCGCCGCGCAGAGCAGACCTGGCAGGTCGCAGCGCCCGTCGACGTCGCCTGCGTAGACGACGATTGGAACGCCGGGCCGTGTTCTGCCGCTCGGGCCGGCGCTTCCTGCTGCGCCGGCGGTCCCTGCTGGGCTTGCGGCATTGCTTGCGGCACTGCTGAGAGGCAGAGGCTGCGTCGCGAGGCGACAGGACGTGACCTGCGGGCCGGCCAGACCTTGAGCAGCCAGAGCGGAGGCATACCCGGCGAAGTCGGCGGCTGACGCTTCGCTCAGCGTAGCGACACGACCGAAATGCTTTATGACGCTCAAGTACTGCACCGCCTGGGTAACCTGCCAGTCGGTCATGAGACCGCCGCTCGCCGCTGGGTAGCAGTCGTCGGCGAGAGCAGCGAAAGTCGACCCGGACAGCTCAGCGGCCGCGGCCAGAGGACCGCAAACTTGGGGTGGGGCGCAACCCAAGGTGACCACCGTCGCCCCCCAGGGCACGACCAGCTCGCCGGCACTGGAGGTGCCGTCAACACCCCGGCTGCCGGCGGCCCGTCCGTCTGCGGTCCATCCGTCGGTGGTCCGTCCGTCTGTGGTCCGTCCGTCTGTGGTCCAGCCGCCGGCGTTCCAGCCGCCGGTGGTCCAGCCGCAGAAGGAGGGATCCCACACCACCCGCACGCAGTCGCTCCGGGACTGCCAGCGGGCAGCGGTGAGCGCCGCCACCCGGTCGAAACCGGGGGTGTCGAGTCTCCGAGCGCTAGAACCAACGCCGCCAGGAGCCGCGACTGTGAAGTCGTCGACGATCACACGATCCGACACCACCACAAGACCCCGGCCGGCGCACTCCAAAGCCGCCGAGCTCGAAGCGTGCTCCAAAAGCCACAGTCCCAGCTGCGCCGGTCGGGACGTCTCCGCTCGGTAGGAAGCCTCCCGGACGTCGTCGGCACAGGGAAGGCACCCTGCTGTCGCGCCGAGAACCAGCCAGCATCTATCTAGGGACGGATCTTCGCAAAGCGACGTGCACGCCAGGTCTAACAGCCCGCCCGCGTCGTGGGTTCCTAAAGCGCCGACAGTTGCTTTCGGGCTGGTGTCCCCGCCGGCCAAGTAGGGCAGGACCGCCGCCAGTCTTCGAGCCAGAGCGTCTTCGATCACCTCGGCCGCCACGCCCCCGGCCGCTACGCCCCCGGCCGCCACGCTCCCGGGCTTGGCGCGCCCGGCGGTGACTGCGCTAAGCCCGTTCACGGGTGAAGCTTGCGTAGCGAAGCGACGCGTCGCAAGGGGGCTGTCACCTGCCAGGAGGTGGAGTGGTGCATGTCGGCCAGATCGGCTTGCAAGCGTTCTATCTCCCCTCGGTGGCCGCAGCTGTCCTCCCCGCGCGCCGCCAGGTCGGCTGCTATTTCGTCCCTCTCCGCGACGGCGCAGCGCTGCGCCGCCCAAGCTGACACGGCCTTGGACCGCCACGCAGCCACGTCGCTTCGTAGCTCACCTGCGGCGGCTTCGAGGCGGGCAAGTCCGGCTTCGAGGTCGGCTAGGCGGGATTGGGCGGCCCTGTGCGCTCGGGTCGTGTAGCCGTCGAAGGGTCGAGCCGGGTAGCGCAGCTTGGCGGCGAGGAGGGGGCCGCGCTCCTCTGAGACGAACCACACGCTGGCCCCGTCGAACATGGTGTGCTCGTAGCCGGCGCCGGACATCCAAGCTCGCAGGGCGCTGCCGGCGCCGGCCGGCTCTTCGCAGGAGCGTACAACGACGATCCACGGTCGCCACGCTGCCAGGTCCGCTCCTTCCAGCACGGCCAGCTCGGAGCCGGGCAAGTCGACGATCATGGCGTGTATGTCCGTGGCGTCCCAGCCAAGACCGCCGATCAGCGACGAGACGCGCCTCTCGGGTGTCTCCGGCGTGCCGGCCGTGGTGTCGCGTCCCGAAGCCGTCGCTGTCACCGTCACGTCCCGCTCTCGTAGGCTCCGCCGCCGGGCTGCCAGTTCGCCGTCGGGGGTGACCACAAGCCCGGACCAGCCCCTGTCGTAGAGCGCACGGGTCGCGGAGGTGTCTTCTGCCTCGTCGCCGCCGGCTTGGAGGACCTCAACGTAGCGGCCGGGAGTTTGGGGGCGCAGCGCTCTCCACAGCACGACGTCCTCTTCGTTGTCGTCGTAGGATTCGAACGTCGGTGTCGCCGTCATCGTCTAGAAGCTAGGCCATCGAACTCAGCCGCCGCCGCCGCCAACGCTAGCACCAACCGCCCGGCCTATCAGCATCCTCAAATGGGGTGGTCTGGGTGGCGCGAAGCCCTGCGAGGCGGGTGTATGGTCACCGTGTTGGTGGTCGTCCCGAGGGAGGGGGAGCGGTGCCAGAGCAAGCGGTGAGAGGACAAGACGAGGACCTAGATCCGTCGGCTCGGATAGCCCAAGGGGCTAACCCGTTCGTGGGGATGACACCCCGCCACATGGCGGCGGCCGCTGCGCGCTGGGCGGGCGCAGCTTCGCGTCACCCGTTGGTGCTGACCTCAGAGGGCCTCAAGTGGGCGGCTGAGCAGGCGCGGGTCGCGGCCGGCGTGTCAGAGATCAAGCCCGACCCGAAGGACAAGCGCTTCGCCGATCCCGCTTGGACGCACCCTGTTTGGAGACGCGTCGCCCAGTCCTACCTTGCCAGCGCCAGGAGCCTCCTCGCCAGCGTCGACCAGGTCGGATTGGACCCCAAGAGCGCCGCGAGGGCACGCTTCGCTCTCGGCCAGATAGCAGAAGCCGCCGCGCCAACCAACAACCTGGCCGCCAACCCGGTCGCTTTGCGCAAAGCGCTCGACACCCGCGGCCGCTCCCTCGTCGACGGCGCGAAACACCTAGTCCACGACGCGGTCCGCAACGGGGGGCTGCCCTCCCAGGTGGACACCCGGCCGTTCCGGGTTGGCGAGACTATAGCGACCAGCCGGGGGGAGGTGATCCACCGCCATGCGATGTTCGAACTGATCCAGTACGAGCCGACGACGGCCAGAGTGTCGGCCCGCCCGACGCTGATAATCCCCCCTCAGATCAACCGCTACTACTTCTTGGACCTTGCTCCCAAGCGCAGCTTCGTGGAGTACGCCCTCGGCAGGGGCATCCAGATCTTCTTGATCTCTTGGCGCAACCCGACGCCCGAGCATCGGGACTGGGGTTTAGACGATTACGCGGCGGCTTGTATAG
>JAJZNG010000034.1 GCA_021847945.1 Actinomycetes bacterium
GTACGGCTACTCGCTGATAGCCCAAGATGGGCTGGTCGCATGGGAGGCGCAGTTCGGCGACTTCGTAAACGGGGCACAGATTGTCATAGACCAGTTCTTGGCGGCGGCGGAGATCAAGTGGGGCCAGCAGTCTGGTCTGACTTTGCTCCTACCTCATGGCTACGAAGGTCAAGGCGCCGAGCACTCCTCGGCGCGAATCGAGCGCTTCTTGGACCTCTGCGCCGAGGACAATATGCAGGTAGTCAACGCCACTACGGCGTCTCAGCTGTTCCACCTTCTTCGCAGGCAGGTGTTGCGCACAAGCCGCAAACCTCTCATCGTGTTCACCCCGAAACGGTATCTGAGGGGTCGCGAGGCTTACAGTCCCCTCGGCGAGTTCACCTCGGGGCACTTCCGCGAAGTTCTAGACGACCCACGCTTCGGGGGGGACGACCCGGCTGACCGTTCGGGCGTGCGGCGGATAGTTCTGGCGTCGGGGAAGGTCTCGTTGGACCTTCTGAGCTCGCTCAACGCCTCCGAGCGCAGGGACGTGGCCGTGGTAAGGATCGAGCAGCTCCATCCCTGGCCGGCAGCGCAGCTGACTTCTGTGGTGTCGTCGTTCGAGCGCGCCGAGGAGATCGTCTGGCTTCAAGAGGAACCAGCGAATATGGGCGCAGCCGGCTACGTGCGCGACAAGCTCGAAGAATCGTTCGGAGTCGACTACGCCATATCGAAGGTGAGTCGTGTTGCCTCAGGCTCACCGGCTACGGGAAGCCACGCCATGCACGAGCTCGAACAAGAGGACCTGCTCGAGCGGGCACTCGGAGCTGAGCGCTCTTAAGTGGGCCGGGGCGGATCAGCGCAGTTCGAAGCCGACGAGAGCTTCGAGCTCGGCAATCGCCGTCGCCGGATCGGAGACTTTTATAGTGGCCATGCCCATTGCGCGGGCAGGTTTCAGGTTGATCCCGAGGTCGTCGAGGAAGACCGCCTCGCAGGGCGATACACCGAGGCGGTCACAGGCGAGCTGGTAGAAAGCGGCCTCGGGTTTGCGCAGCCCCACCTTCGACGACTCGATGACCACGTCGAAGTGCTCGGCCACGGAATCTTTGGACGTAGCCTCCATCGAGGCGAAATTGTTGGTGAGAAGGCCGGTCCGCAGCCTTTCGTGGCAGCGGCGGAGAGCTTCGACCATCTCCGGGCGGATCTCCCCGTCGAGCGCCGAGAGCACCTCAGGCGCGCTCAGCGTGCCCCCGGCTCTGGCAGCCTCGGCTTCGAAGAGGGGCGCGAACTCGTCGAGGGTTATCTCACCTCGCTCAAGAAGGGCCCACGCGTTGGAGTCCGGGTTGGTCGCGTTCAGAGCTCGGATGAACCCGGGTTCGAGACCCGATCGCCGCTCGTACTCGGCGAACGCGTCGAAGGGACTGGTCGTTATAACCCCGCCGAAATCCCAGAGAACTGCTTTCACGTCGTCACCGCGCCCAGCGTAGCGCGCCGGGTCGTTTCTCAGGTCCTTGCGCTTCCCCAGGTGGGTCCGAGAGCCCCAGACTCCTCGGTAATCCCCGACTTGGTGGCCCCGGGCTGCTTGACTCTTGGGTGACATGTCAAGACGGCAAGTAATAGTCGACGGTTCTAACCTGGCGACGGAGGGACGTTCCCTGCCGAGTTTGGAGCAGCTAGACCAGGCAGTCCGGGAGTTCATTGGCGAGAACCCCGACGATCAAGTGACGGTCGTAGTAGACGCTTCGTTCGGCCACAGAATTGACCCTCGGGAGCTTCCGACCTTCGAGGAGGCCGAGGCGGCCGGTGACGTCGTGTCCCCTCCGGCCGGGGCCATAGGACGCGGGGACGCCTTCTTGTTGCGGATCGCGCAGAAGACCGGGGCTACAGTGCTGTCGAACGACTCCTTCCAGGAGTTCCACGCGGAGCACCCGTGGCTTTTCGACAAGGGTCGCCTGGTCGGCGGGAAGCCGGTCCCGGGGGTCGGTTGGATTTTCATGGAGCGCACCCCAGTCAGAGGCCCTAAAAGTAGGGAGGTCGTCAAAGAGGCCAGGCGGCGCAAGGACACCACCGCCGCGTCCACGCCTGCGGCGGAGACTGAGACGCAAGCCACTGCCGAGCCCGCTGGTAGGGGAGAACGCCGGCCGAAGCTCGCTGCCGCACCGAAGCAGCGCTCCAAGACTGTCGACCGTGCCATAGAGACCGCCACCCACGAGGTGGTCGACCCGTCCGCTGGAGGTAGCCGGCGTCGAAGCAGGCCGCCGGCGGAGCCGGTCAACGAACCGCTGGCGTTTATCAGTTTCATAGCTTCCCATCCGCTTGGAAGCCTGGTCGACGCGGTCGTCTTCGAGTACTCCTCCCACGGTGCGTTCGTGGAAGCCGACGGGGCTCGCTGCTATGTGCCGCTTTCCGCGATGGGGGATCCTGCTCCGCGAAGCGCCCGCGAGATCATGGGCAAAGGAGAGGTCGTCTCACTCGTGGTGCAGGCCTTGGACCCCCAAAGGCGGGGTATCGAGCTTGCCATGCCAGGACATGAGCACGTCTCTGGAGCGCCGACACCCGAGACGGTCGAGGCTGAGACGCTCGACGAAGTCCCCGGCGTTGGCGGGCCCGTATCGCCAAGACGTAGCTCTCGTCGCAGGTCGTCGGTCTCAGAGGCCGAGGACATCAGTACGGGGCTCGAAGCGGCGACGCCCGAGGCTCCGGCAGCCAAGAGCGCTCCGGCGAAACGGGCGCCTGCAAAGCGGGCGCCGGCCAGGAAGGCTTCGGCGCGCAGCGACGAGGATTCCGCAGCGGAGGCCACAGTGCCCTCCGCGAGGCCTGCCAAGGCGCCGGCCAGGGTCGCGAAGTCCGCGCAAGCACTCGACGAGGCGGAGTTTGGCGAGGCCGGCCCTAGCGAAACCGCTCCCACCAAGAGAGCCCCCCGAGCAACGAAGACAGCTGCGGCGCCGCCGGCAGCGAAGGCGGCTCAAGCTACAAAGGCGCTGCGCTCAGCGAAGGAGACGGTCAAAGTGGCACCTGCCACGAAGACGGCAGCCACGAAGACGGCAGCCACGAAGACGGCAGCCACGGTGAGGCGCTCCGCGGCTACCTCTGCGGCGAAGTCTGCGACGGCTTCGAAGGCCGTGGCGTCTGCTAAAGCAGTAAAGGCCGTCACTGCTGTTAAGGCCGTAAAGGTCGCGGCGGCTGTCAAAGCGGCGGCAAGCGGACCTGCGGCGAAGAAGGCGGCCGGGTCTGTAGCAAAAAAGGCAACTGGTTCCGCCACCAAGACGGCCAAGACTGTAAAGCCCGTCGAGCCCGCCGCCAGGACCACCAAGTCGAGGGGCACAGCGCGAAAGACGCCAGCCGGCTCCTAGCATTGGTTGCTTATGCGGATCGCTACTTGGAACGTGAACTCCCTGAAGGCCAGAATGCCGAGAGTGCAAGAGTGGCTCGGGTATGCGAAGCCAGACGTGCTGTGTCTGCAGGAAACGAAGATGTCGGACTCCGCTTTCCCCCATCTTGCTTTCGGCGCTCTCGGCTACGAAAGCGTTCATCACGGGTCTGGACAGTGGAACGGGGTCGCTATCTTGTCGAAAGTCGGGATAAGCGATCCTGTCTTCGGTTTCGTCGGGCCTATAGAGCCTGACCGCGACACCCGCTTGATCAGCGCCAAGTGCGCTGGGGTGTATGTGACCAGCGTGTACGTCCCCAACGGCCGGGAGGTTGGCTCCGAGCACTACCACTACAAGCTTGAGTGGCTGGATAAGCTTAGGGAGCATCTTGGGGTCCTCGGTGGCCCGGGCGAAGCTATGGCCGTCTGCGGCGATTTCAACGTCGCACCGGCTGATATGGACGTCTGGGATCCGGCTGCCTTCGCCGGCTCCACCCACGTGACTGACGAGGAGCGGGCCAGCTTGAGCGCTCTAGAAGAGTGGGGTATGACCGACGCGTTCAGGATGGTCTACTCCGACGCGGAACTCTACAGCTACTGGGACTACCGTTCAGGGGACTTCCATCAGCACCGCGGAATGAGAATCGACCTGATACTGCTCACTGCCTCTCTCGCTGCGAAGCTTGAGTGGGCGCTAGTCGACCGCAACGCCCGCAAGGGTAAACAACCTTCTGACCATGCCCCGGTCTTCGTGGACGTAGCAGTTTGACCGGCCGGTCCGAAAGCCAACCTTGGAGGAGCCAGCCGGGAGTCGGTACTTAGACCGCTGCGAACGCGAGGGGGTTAGCAGACACGATCGAAGTCACGCCGCTAAAAAAGTCGTCGTAGATATCCCAGGGAATCGGGAGAGACGCGGCTCCAGATCCCGACAGCGGCCGCGGGCGGCGCGGAAGAGCGGCGCCTGAACTGCCACCGCGGCCACGATAAAAGATAAGCCCGGTGTAGGGATCTGGTACAGCTTCGAGCGCCGAGCGAACCACCATCAGATCTCTAAAACGATCCCAAGCGTCGTCGTCGGCGAATTGAACTTCGAACACGACACCCCACGTATGCCGATCCCACGACCAGTCACTAGCGCCACTGGCGAGAGCGGCAGAACTCAGAACATCCCCGTAGGCGTCCGCCCACAGCGACGCGGACGTCGCACCGTCGAACACTTCCAAAGAGTACCAAGAGCTCACGTTTCCAATACTACAACTACTGCCGTGCCGTTACTAGCCCGGGGCCACCATCACTTCCGGCTGTCAGGGGCATCGACACTGTCCGGGGCGTCGACACGGTTGGTGGCATCGACCCGGCTGTCAGGGCGTTCGTGGCGGGCAGAGCAGGCTCAGAAGGTCCGCGCCGTACCGGCGCGCCTTGAGCGGCCCGATCCCGTGAATTTCGGCCAGTTCCTCCAAGGTCTCCGGGCGTCTCGCGGCGACCTCCGCTATCGCGTCTTCCGCCAGTAGCAGGCGCGCTGGCACGCCGTTAAAGCGTGCGGTGTCGTTGCGCCACTCTGTCAGTGCCCTGACCAAGCGGGCAGCTTCCCCTGAAATGTCGCCGGCGGGTCGCGCCGGCGGGTTCGGATCGTTGCTAGCCGGGCTCTGATGAGCGCCTCCGAGCGGGCCGGTGGAAACCGCCGTCCATGCCGGGGCGTGCGTTTCTTGGTGAGAAGCGAGCGCCGCAAGCCACCTGCACGGTCTGCGCTCGCTGCGCCGGCCGGCGAAGCAACGAAGCTTCGACCACGAAAGCTGCAGCTCGTCGACAGCCCTTGTCATGGCAACGTAGAGGAGGCGTTTCTCCTCGTCTATGCGTTCTGAGTCTGCCTGGCGTCCGAAAGGCACCAGACCTTCCTCAAGGCCTGTCAGCATCACTAAGGACCATTCGAGACCTTTGGATCGGTGGAAGCTGCTGAGCGTCACGACGCTTCGGTCGGCCGGTTCGTCGACGGCCACGTAGCGGTGAGAGCGCTCGGTGAAATCCGGTGCGGTCCCGTCGGCTCCGGCGACACGTGTGGGGACGCCGGCGGCCTTTAGGGCCGTGGCGAGGTCCACCAACTGGGCGTTCGTCCTGGCGAGGACCGCCATGTCTTGCCATGCACGCCCGCTGTGGTGGGCGTCGATCAGTCGCCGGGCGATCCCGTCGAGCTCGGCTTGGTCGGAGTCGTAGGAGAACCACCGCACGGGCGGCCCGTCGGGCCCGCTTGCCGATAGAGCTTCGCCGACGCTGCCGAGTACCGCCGCTGCGGCGGCGACGATCTGTGGGCTGCAGCGGTGGTTAGCTTCGAGGCGGAGTACCTGTGCTCCTGGCCAGTGGTGCGCGAAGCGCTCCAGCAGGGAGCGGTCGGAGCCGTTCCACGCGTAGATCGCCTGGTTCGGGTCGCCTACCACGCACAGGTCCGTGTTGGAGCCGAGCCAAGCCCTTAGCAGCCTGAACTGGAGGGGGTTTAGATCCTGGTACTCGTCGACGTAGACGTGACTCCACCGCCAACGCTGTGCCGCTGCGAACTCGGCGTCTCGCTCGAGGGTCTCTGCGCAGTGCAAGATCAGGTCGTCGAAGTCCATGACCCCCCGCCTGCGTTTTTCCACCTCGTAGCGGCCGTAGAGCGATGC
>JAJZNG010000165.1 GCA_021847945.1 Actinomycetes bacterium
CGCTACGCTCGTCGGGTGGTGGCAGGATGGCCGTATCCGTCCCCACACCTCGGCCAGCTACCCCCTCGCGCAGGCTGCCGAAGCCCTGTCGGAGTTGGCGCAGCGTCGCGCCACCGGCAAGGTCGTGGTCACACCTCGAAGCTAGAGGGCTGCCAGCTCAACTTGAGAGGTGCGCCGTAGTCGGCACGGGGTTCTCGGGCCGGCGGAAGAGGATCTCCTGGGTGAACGTCGCGCCGACGTGACCGTCTAGGTCCTGCATGATCCCCGAGTAAAGGCCGCGGCCGCCCCCGGCTTTTAGAGGCCACATGCCGATGTAGATCCAGTCGTCGGTTCGAAGCGGCTCGTGGAACCAAACGGCGTGGTCGATGCTGGGACCTCCTCTGGGAAGTCCGGGCGCTTGGCCGTCGCCGAAACCGGAGCCGATGTCGGACATGTAGGTGAGAGCGCAAGCGTGAAGCGTCATGTCGTCGGGAAGCTGCTTGCGGGCGCGGACCCACATGCGGCCAGGTACTGGCCAATCTTGGGGGTCATACGGCACTGCCGGTGGGAAGCCTCTGATGTCGACGGTGTGGTCGAAGCGGTCTATGACGCCGCCCTCGTCGAGCTCGTCAGGCTGGAACTCCGGCTCGGCGGGGGGGCACCACTGCGGCCCCTGCCTGGGCACCTGGAACGAGGCGGACATGGAGAAGATCACCTCCCCGCCTTGGACCGCCACGACGTGGCGGGCCGAGAAGGACCCGCCGTCGCGTTCCCTGTCGACTTTCAAGATGACAGCCTGGTCGACGCGTCCCGGACGGAGGAAGTACCCGTGAAGCGAGTTGGGTTGGCGGCCTTCGGGGACGCTGTAGGCGGCTGCTCGCAGAGCCTGCGCAGCGACCTGCCCGCCGAAGAGCGCCGGGTACTTCACCGCGGCCGTCTCGTTGATACCCCGGTAGAGGTCCTTGTCCAGTAGCTCTATGTCGAGCAGTTCGAGAAGGTCGTCGGTGGTTGGCATGTGTCTGGTCATTTCGTCGGCCTCGGCAAGGTCTCGTGGCTTTGTGGGGTCTTTCGGTGCTAGTTCGGTTCAGCCGCCGCTGTGCTAGGCCGGCTCCACCGAGCCTTGCGGATACTACCCTGCCCGGCGCTGCCTCCCCGAAGCCTGCCCGCGCCATCCCCGCGCGCTCTCGAGCCCGGCCAGCCCCGCGGCCTTGTTAGCCTTCGCCATCACCTCGACGCCGGCCGCCCTTGGCAGGAGGCGGAGCATGACCGTAGAAGCGACGGCGTTGAGCCTCCCGGGCACCACCACCGGCCGCCTCCCGAGAGCCTCCAATGTCGCTTCGACCACCGCAGCGGGGCTCATCGTGCCCGGAGCGTGTGCTTGAGCGCTCGCAGAGTACCCAGGCGTGTCGACGGCTCCGGCCACGCACGCCAAGACGTCGACGCCCGACGGTCGCATCTCATACCACAGGCCTTCCGCAAGCACCCGGAGGTAGGCTTTGGTGGCTGCGTAAGCGGCCAGACCGGGGCTCCCTTGGTTACCAGCGAGCGAGCTCATCAGCACGAGCCCTCCCCTTCCACGCTCGGCCATCCCCGGAAGTACCGAGCGGGCGACCCTGAGGGATCCGAGGCAGTTGACCGCTACCGTCTGCTCAAGCGTGTCGAAGCTCGACGCGATGAACGGCCCGCTCGGCGCGGCGGCTGCGTTGACGACGGCAAAGCCGACATCACCGCCTCCTGCCCGATCCTCGATGTCCGCCAGCCACGACGGGTCGGCGAGGTCCCCTGGCAGGGCTTGCACCTTCACGCCGTAAGTTCGGGCGAGGCGAGCGGAGGTGTCGGCTAGGACCTCGGCGCGTCTCGCGACGAGTACCAGGTCGAGACCGCGGGAGGCGAGGGCCTCTGCCCACGCCGCGCCCAACCCTACGGAGGCGCCGACTACGAGCGCTGCGGGCCCGTAGCGCCCCCTAAGGTCGGGTGGCGCTGCAGGACTCTTCTGGGCGCGGCGGAGCCTCACGGCTCCACCTCGCCGAGCACCGCCGTATCGGGGTGCAGGCCGAACACCCGCGCTGGGACCTCGCCCGTGGCCGCAGCCTCGACGCTGAAGGGGTGAGGACGGACGGCCATACGGATAGCGACGACCACCGGAAGGGCTAACCACGGGAGGTTCAGCGCCGCCACGACCGGAAAGTCCGGCGACTTGTACGCCCCGTAAAGCTCCTGGGACAAGATGACCAAGACGTCGGTGGTCATCATCCCCGCCCAAAAGACTGCGGGCACCCTGATCCATTCCCTGCCCCGGACGAAAGCATAAACAGCGACCGCGTAGAACGGGCCGAATCCGACGGCGTCGATCCAGATGAGCATCTTCCAGAAAGGTGGACGCGCCATGAGCAGCGGGTCGTAGCGACGGCCGTAGGAGTGGACCAGGTTCACGAAGAAGGGCGGCGGCCACAGCGGGTACCTGAAGTGGTAAGGGTTGGCTACCGTCAGCTGTTCGATGTCGACGAAGTAGGTGATGAAGAACAGGTTGACGCAGAAGAACGCGACTACCACCATGTCGAATCGACGGTCACGGAAACGTAGTACTTTCCGACTCTGCCCCGACGCCACGCCAAGCGAGCCTACAGCTCTCGCCCAGAGGCGGCCGCGGCGCGGCCGCCTCTGGAGTACTGTGATGTTCCACACGTCGTGTCGGAGCCCCTCGAAGCCCCCCTCTCAGGCCTGCAGGTCGAGCTCATGCAGGTCGGCGCAGCCGGGGAAGTCGCAGCATGGCTGCTGGCAGGCCTGGGTGTGGCAGTCGAGGTAGCCTCCCGCCCGAGCGCATCATCCGCCGACCCGCCATCGGCCGGCCCGCACGTCTTCTGGACCTGTACCGCGCCGACCCCCGACGTGGTCCTGCCGGCAACAGAGATCCGGGCTGACGGCCAGCTACCGCCCAGCGGGGCCCGCCTTCGCCGGTCGCCGATCGCTCTCAGTGACGCCGGCCTGCCCGAAGCAAGCCTCGTCTACGCTACGGGGGTCGCTCTCGCAGCGGGGGCGCTCGCCGGTCTCCTATCCGGCGCCACCGTGACCGTCGACGAGGTGGCCGTCGCTATCGAGATGCGACTACCGGACGTTCTGGCGGCATCTTACGCGACGTCGAACCCTATGCGCCCGGCCCCTCCTCGCCGCGCCCCCGGCGGGGGCTTTTACCACGCCGACCTCGGAGCCCCGGGCGCCTCAGGGGACTTCGAGCGCCTGCTGGGGACTCTCGCAAGCGACGTCACGGCCCGCGAAGTGGCATCCCAGGCCCAGCTTTGGAGGCTGGCGGTCTGCGACTACCGGCCCCGCAAGCATCCGCAGGAGCCCGCCCGTATACCCGTTCGCTTCGACGCGACGCCCGTCGCGACGCCTGGGAGAGCGGCGCCAGCCCCCGGACCGATACGTCCCGGCCGGCGCCTTGACTGCTCGGTGGTCGATATGACGTCGATGTGGGCCGGGCCGCTCGCCACCCGCCTGCTGGGCGGCCTCGGAGCGACGGTGACCAAGGTGGAACCTGCGTTTCGTCCCGACGGTACCCGTGCCGTCGCGGGCGGGGGCATCTACCCCGGCGGCGTCCAGGTGGACCCTGGGCGCGACAGCGCCATGTGGAACGCCCTCAACCGTTGGAAGCTCCACGAGGACCTCGACCTTCGCGAACCCGCAGCCATGGACCGTTTCGTCACTCTCGCACGGCGCGCCGACGTGGTGATCGACTCCTTCTCGCCGAGGGTCCTGGCCAACCTCGACCTGCCCGGCAGGGTCGGCCCCGGCCCGCTTTGGGTGTCGATGCCTGCTTTCGGGCCTGGCGTCCAGCGGGACTGGGTCGCCTACGGCACCGGCGTGCACGCCCAGTCAGGGCTCGGCCACACATGGCATGCGCCCGGCGGCGCCGACGACGAGGACTTCCACGAGCCGGCGGTCTCCTACCCGGATCCCCTCTGCGGCCTGACCGGCGCCCTCGCCGTCCTGGCAGGGCTGGCCGCCAGGCGCCTCGGGCGCCGCGTTGCTCGGGTCGAGGTGTCGTTGGACGAGGCGACCCAACCGTTGTGCTCGGGGGTCGACGGCGTGGCGTTGACCGGCCGGCGTGCTGGCCCTGGGCAAGGTTACGGAATGTCGACTTTACGGTGTCGCAGCGACGGGGAGGGGCGCAAGCTGCTGGACGTCGCGTCGAAGCTCGGGCTGACGGCGACATGGGAGGTCGGCGGCCGACCACTTCGCCATCCGTCCGGCCCTCTCCGACTCTAAGGCACCGCACCGCACCGAGCCGCTGGCTCCGACCCGCGTCCGGGTACCCTGAACCGCTTGCCTGCCTCTCTTCGCCCGCTGAGACAACGTAACTTCGCTCTTTTATGGTCGGCCGCTTTGGTGTCCAACGTCGGGTCGTGGATGCAGACCGTCGCAGTGGGCGTGCTTGTAACAGCCAGGACCGGCCAGGCCGGCTGGACGGGCCTTGTTGCTGCCGCTGGTTTCCTGCCGATCGGGCTGCTGTCACCTCTCGGCGGTGTGATGGCCGACCGGATGGACCGGCGCGGCTGGCTGTTCGCCACGACACTCGGCGAGACGCTCTTCGCCGTAGCCCTGGCTCTGCTAGCGGCTACGGGACACCCCTCGCCAGGAGCGGTGACACTTCTAGTGCTGGGCGGGGGGGCGATGTCGGCCGTGGGGTTCCCTGCCTACCAGGCTATGATGCCCGACCTCGTAGCGCCCGAGGAGTTGGGGGCAGCGATCTCGCTGTCCTCCGCCCAGTTCAACCTGGGCCGGGTGGTCGGACCGGCGCTCGCAGGTCTGGCGATAGCCGCTGGCGGCTATGCGTGGGCGTTCGCTATCAACGCCGCTTCTTTCTTCGCCGTGCTCGGCGCTCTGATCGCCCTGCGCCTGCCTGCCACGCCGCCCCGCTCTGACAGCCTGTCACTTCGCCGTCGCCTCGCCGAAGGCGCCAGGGCGACGTTCTCGAACCCACCAGCCCGCTTCGCCGTGTTGCTCATATCGGTCGTGGCGCTGACAGCCTCGCCGTTCATCGCCCTGGTGCCGGCGATGGCCATCGACGTGTTCCACGCCGGCGCCGCCGGCACTTCGCTTCTCGTCAGCGCCCAGGGGGTGGGCGCGGTGTGCGGCGCCCTGGCGGTGACACCGCTCGTGTCCCGATTCGGACGCCGAGCCGTCCTAATCGGAGATCTGGCCGGTGTGGTAGCCAGCCTGGTCGGGTACGCTGCCGCCCCGGACTTGTGGGCCGGCGCAGCCGCGCTGGTGCTGGTAGGCGCCTGCTACATCGGGCTGCTCGCCGGAGCGAACACGATCGTGCAGCTGCACGCTCCGCCAGCGCTGCGAGGTCGGATACTCGGCATCTACATGATGGCGCTGGGGATCCTCTACCCGCTCGGGGCTGTCGTCCAGGGCGCCATAGCGGGCTCCGGGGCCCTCAGGGTCGTTACCGCAGGCGGCGCGCTCGTATTGGGAGCCGCCCTGGTCGGCGCTCTCGCTGCCGGCCGGCTGCCAGCAGGTCTCGACCGACCTGCGCTCGACCCGAACGTCGACGCTCGACGCTGAGCCGGCCAGGCCTAGCCGAGGATCGCCTCGGCGACGCGGCGCATCTCCGTGACGTCCCTGGCACCGACGACTATCGCCGTGACACCGGCCTCCTCCCACATGGACACCTCGTCGCGGATGCGCTCGGCCGTCCCGACCAGGCAGACGTCGCCGACCATCTCGTCGGGTACCGCCGCTATCGCCTCGTCCTTCTTGCCGGCCAGGTAGAGGTCCTGGATCGTCTCCACCTGAGATGCATAGCCCATCCGGGCGAACACTTCCTTGTGGAAGTTCACCTCTTTGGCTCCCATACCACCCGCGTACAAAGCGACGGTCGGCTTCATGGACTGGAGCACCCTGTCCCGATCGTCGGTGACGACGA
>JAJZNG010000032.1:0-27305 GCA_021847945.1 Actinomycetes bacterium
CGCGCTCGTCTGGGATGCGCCTTAGAGGGGTAGCGACGACGCCCTCGATATCACTCACAACTCTCTCCACCCTTCATTCCAGGTTCTACACATGTGCAACGTCTCTGCTATCGCTGCGCGGAGGGGAAGTTCAGCTGACAGTCCCCGTGATGCAAGGCGGCTCGTGTCGATCCGATAGCGCTCGTCGACGGCTGCTGGGGGGGGAAGTCCGACCCGATCCAGCAGGTTTCCCTGACCGTGGACCTTCCGGGGGGACTGGTCGTGCACCCCGATGATCTCGGGCCGTCTCATACCGGCGTTTTCCGACTCGTCCGCGACGAGAGTGGCCATCTCCGCCACAGTCATGGTCGAACCGGAAGCCAGGTTGTAGGTCCCCGGGTCGAGGCGCTCCGGGCAGCATGCAGCCAGAACGATCCGAGTTACGTCCCCTAGAGCGATGAAGTCGCGTAGATCTCCAGGAGTTCGCAGTTCCAACGGAAAGCCTCTTGCGGCCCTGCGGCACAGGTCGTTTGCCAGGAGGCTCCAGCGGTCTATTGAACTGTCTGCAGGAGCACCGACAGCGTTGCTGAGGCGAAGCACGACCAGAGCGTCATCTCCTGCTGTTGCCGCTAGAAGATGCTCGCAGGCGAGCCGGGCTACCGAATACGCGGAGCGCGGCGCGGGGATCACCTCTTCGGTGATCCGTGCTTTCCCGGCAAGCAACGCACCGTAGACGTGTATCGTCGACACGTACACCAGCCGCGCCACCTTCTGCCTCCTGCAGGCTTCGCCTACCGCCCGGGCCGTTGATGCGGTCGCCGCTAGAGCAGCGTCGGGGTCGTCATTACTGGCGATCTCGTTGGCTCCGGCAAGGTGCACTACGGCATCCGCCCCTTCGACGGCTACTTCCGCTGCGGCCACGAGATCTTCAAGGACTAGTTCTTCTCCGGGCAGCCACGGGCTCGGTCGGCGGGTCACCGGGCGAACTGTTCCCACCCGCGAGGCCGCGACCGTCACTGCGCCGCCCAGGTACCCTCCCGCCCCGGTTACAACTATTGTCGCCACGGCGCTGGTCCAGCCTCCAACTCCCGGCGGTACCACCGAAGAGTTTCAGCCAACGCTTCGTCCATACTGTACGCCGGCTCCCATCCAAGCAGTCGGCGCGCGAGCGCCGACGACAAGTACTGGTGTTGGATCTCACCGGAAGCTTTCGCCTCCACGATCGGATCCAGGGACGTCCCGGCGGTCGCCTGAATTCGGCCGACCAAATCAAGTACGGAAATCGGCGATTCGCAGGAGAAGTTGAACGCCTTAGCTCCCAGTGACGGGTCACGGTCGAGACACTCGGCAAGGCGTAGGTAGGCGAGTGCGGCGTCCACTACGTAGATATAGTCACGGGTGAGAGTCCCGTCCGAGCGGATCAGCGGTCTGCGCCCTTCTATTACTGCTCTGCAGACTCCTGGCACCAGCCGGTTCCAATTTGTGTCGCCGGGACCGTAGAAATTTCCGAAGCGCGTGGTCACGACTGGCAGACCGAACGTGGCACCGTAGGACCGCGCTAGCAAGTCCGTACAAGCCTTAGAGACGTCATAGGGGTGCACGGCGTCGAGCGACATTGCCTCGTCGTAGGGCAGCGAATGCTGGTCCCCGTAGGCTTTGTCGCTACTCGCCACGAGAACCTCCGTTACCGTCGGCGAACGGCGTGCAGCCTCAAGGACCGTCCACGTCCCGACTATGTTCGCTTCGAATGTCGACACGGGGTTTCGGTTGGCGACTTCCACTTGACTTTGGGCAGCCAGATGGAACAGGGTCTGAACCTGATATTCGCCGAGCAAACGCTCCATGGTGCGCTGATCTTCGACACCACCATGAACCTCTCCCACACGGCCAGTCCACCGGCGTGTGACACTCGAAGCCGGAACGGTATCCCTCACCAGGATCACAACCTCGGCGCCAAGATCGACGAGGTGACCTACGAGATGGCTTCCGAGGAAACCTGTAGCGCCAGTGACGGCAACCCTGCGATGCGCCCAAAATCCTCGAGCTGGCGACCATCCAGCGACCATGCAGTACCGTCCCGACGTAGATGACAGCGACTCACGCTCAGAGCGCCCCTAATGCTTCGGCACGCGCCGGCCGATAGTTAAGCTTGGAACTCATGCCGAAGCGCTCACCACCAAACCCTTTCGAACAGTCACCACGTGGAAGATGACCCGGAACCAGACGCTTGCTGTCCGGACTGCATTGGGACGCGTAGGCATCCTGAAAGCCGCCTACCGCAAAGCCTACGCATGGAGACGCAGGCGCGATCTTCGGTGCTTCTACCAGGCGGTTTCGTCTAGCGAGCTATCGGGCCGTTGGTGGATCTGGGGGGGCACGCTGTTAGGTTTACGCCGCAGCGGCGACATTCTCGCTTGGGATCGTGACCTCGACGTTGCCATCCGCCGCAAGGACCTACCGGCGCTGATGCGCACAATAGACAGTCTCACGGCGCTCGGTTTCAAGACACGCGAGAACTTCCTTGACCGTGGCGAACTGGTGGCGCTTCACCTTGTCAGGCACGGGTTCGACTACGACTTCTCGGTTCTAGACGATGCTAACGACGGGAAGCTTCGCTACCGCGCGTTCACTGTGCGTGCGGGCGGGGTGGTGCTCATCGAAGGTAGCGTGCCCGCTCAAAGTCTCGCATCGATCCGCGCGTGGGGCTGCGACTGGCCTTGCGCCGCTGACAGTGACGCCGACCTGAGCGCCTTGTACGGTGCTGGTTGGCGAGTTCCCGATCCGAGTTGGAGCGCGCTGGACTCCCCGTCGATCACGAAGATTACTCCCTGCGTACGACCGGGCGGCGGTTGGACTCCACTTACCCCGACAGGGCAGATACTGCTGGACAGCTAATGTCAATCCATGACGACGATAGCCGGTAGAGGTGCTGTGATAACGGGTGGTGCCAGCGGAATCGGATTCGCTACTGCTGCCCGGCTTGCCGAGCGGGGAGCCCGTGTGTTGCTCGCGGACATCGAAGCCGATGCTCTAGACGATGCTGTCGGTCGCCTACGGGCAGGCGGGGCACAAGCCCACGGCGCAATCTGCGACGTTACCTCCCTCGAATCGGTGGCCGAGTTGGCGGAAAGGTCGTTCTCTGTCCTGTCAGAGGTGCACATAGTCTTCAACAATGCCGGCGTTGCCGTGGCAGGTCCCGTAGCCGGCATGTCACACGACGACTGGCGCTGGGTGATAGATGTGGACCTTTGGGGGCCGATACACGGAGTCGAGGCGTTCCTGCCACGGCTGATCAGCCAGGGGCAGGGAGGTCACCTGGCTTTCACCGCCTCATTCGCCGGCTTGGTTCCCAACGTTGGGCTCGGACCCTACTGCGTGGCGAAGTACGGCGTGGTCGCTCTGGCGGAGGTGCTGCGTAGGGAGCTACGCCCGGAGGGGATCGGAGTGTCGGTGCTGTGCCCCATGCGGGTCAGTACCGCTATCGGCCGATCTGAGAGAAACCGCAGTGCCAGCTACGGGGAGGCCGCCCAGACGCGCAAGGTGGGTGACATGTCCGAGGATGACGGCGACCTCGCAGGTAGAGTCCTGCCCGTAGGGATGGTAGCCGACCTGACGGTGGACGCCATAGAGGCCGGACGGCTCTACGTGCTACCCCACGAGGAGAGCCGAGAGTCCATCCGCCGCCGCTTCGCTCAGATCGACAGGACCTTCGAGGAGCAACCAGGGTTCATTTGAGCAGCATTGCACATCGTTCGGACGTCACGGCAGGTTGCGTAGAGAGGCCACGTCCGTCACGTTGCCCTCGACACTGGCCGGTTTGTCGACTTTCACGTCCGGGCGCGGAACTCGACGGGAAAGTGACGTGGCCCAGCGATGAAAGTCGATGGGAGCCTCTCGATCGGACCGGCTGGCCTCAGATCATGCATGCGGGTCACGATCTCGCGGAGCACAGCGGCGGCTTCTAGGCGGGCGAAGTGAGCGCCGAGGCACATGTGGGGGCCGCCACCCCCAAACGCCACGTGATCGTTCGGGGTTCGGGTCAGGTCCAACTCGTCGGGATCGGACCACACCGTCTCGTCACGGTTCGCCGACGCATAGAAGACCACCACCTTGTCGCCCTGTGCAATCGGCTGGTCCCCCAAGGTCGTTTCGGCGGTCGCGGTTCGTCTCATGTGGACAACCGGGCTGACATAACGGAGCAGCTCCTCTACGGCGCTGGGCATCAACCCGGTCGGGTCCGCTGCTAGGCGCTCCAGTTCGCGGGGATGGTCGAGGAGCGCCTCGACGCCGCCCGCTACAAGATTACGGGTGGTGTCGCCTCCGGCGTTCACCAAAAGCAGGAAGAACCAGTTGAACTCGTCGGTACTCAAACGCTCCCCGTCCACTTCTGCGTGCACCAGGAGGGTCGCCAGGTCCTCGCCGGGACGGGCGATCTTCTCCGTAGCTGTGGACGTCGCGTACTCGTGCATCTCGGTTATGGCTGCAATCCGGTCCTCGACGCTAAGAGCGGGGTCAGAAGAGTGCATAACCTCCGTGAGGTGGTAGAGACGCCGGCCGTCGTCGCTCGGAATGCCCATCAGATCGGCTATCACCAGCGAAGGCATCTCGCCGGCCACCTCGCCCACCAGGTCGCAGGAACCGACAGGGGCGACTTTATCCACGATGCGGACGGCGAGCGCGTCGATCCGCTCCTTCCATGCTCGCGCCGCCCGGGGAGTGAAACCTCTGCTGACCAGCCGTCTGTAGCGGGTGTGGTCGGGAGGATCCATGAAGAGCATCATCAACCGGGAGCCCGCAAGGGTCGCCTCGTCGGAGTCGGCGAGCATGACCCCGCCCAACCAGGAGGAGAAACTCTCCGGGTCCCTGCTCACTCGCTGGACGTCTCTATACTTCGTGACCGCCCAGAATCCCGGCCCGTCGAGCTCGGGATGGAACCACACCGGGTGGTTCGAGCGAAGCCATCGGTACTGCGCGTGAGGATGGCCTGAGGCAAACGAACCGGGGTCGTCCAGAGCTATCAGAGGAGTGCCGGATGCCCCCTCGTGTACGTTACCGTCCACCTTCGCTCCCCTCGTTTCGTGACTGAGTTGGAGCTGAGCCTAACGCCTCCCAGCTGGCGTCGGCCATCCGAACCCTTACCGGCAACGACTCCCCCGGATGCCGGATTACCCTCGTCTCATGTCAGAAACTGCTGCCCCTCGCGTGCCTCCCCTACCGAAGAGTCAGCGCTCCCCCTCAGCGCAGGCTCTGCTGGAAGGCGTGAGCGTCGCCGGTTCCGAAGCCAACATCTTCACCACCCTGATACGGGCCGAGGGTCTCACCCGCAGGTGGCTGCCCTTCGGCGGTAAACTGCTTTCGGGGAAGCTCCCGCCCAGGGACAGGGAGTTGCTGATCCTTCGCACAGCTTGGAACTGTCAGGCTGACTACGAGTGGGCCCAGCACAGGGGGCTTGGTCTTGAAGCGGGACTCACCGAGCAAGAGATCGCTCGCATCCCGTCCGGGCCAGAAGCCGGATGGGAGCCATTCGACGCAGCGCTTTTGACCGCTGCCGACGAGCTTCACAGCACCTACGACCTGAGCAACGCCGTCTGGGAGCTCCTGTCCGCACGCTACGACGAGCCCCAGCTCATCGAGTTACCGATGCTCGTAGGCCACTACCATATGGTTGCGATGGCCCTTAAGAGCCTTAGAGTCCAGCTGGACCCGGGTTTAACCGGCCTTCCGACCGAACCGTCCTGAGGCACTCTCCGCCGACCGACTTCAGAGGCTTTCAGCAGTCGGACGTGGGCTCAAGGGTCGATTAGGACCCCAGGGTTGAGGATCCCCCCGGGGTCGAGAGTCGACTTGGCAGCACGAAGAACCCGAGCGAAGAGGGCCGGCCGCTCCTGGTCATACCAGGGGCGGTGCAGGCGACCCACCGCGTGATGGTGGGTGATCGTCCCACCGCAGGCGAGGATCGCATCGGAGGCTGCCCGCTTGACCGCGCCGTGGGCTTCTGCGGCTTTCATCCCCTGGGGTCTGGCCCCTACGTAGGTGTAGTAGGGGGCGGGTCCGTCAGGGTAAACGTGGGTGAAACGGCAGTTGAGCGAACCTCCCCCACAGGTGACCTGAAGCGCTTCATGGGTAGCCGAGCGAACCCTGTCGTCGAGTTCCGGCCAGCTTTCCCAGGTGACCGCCGTCTCGAAGGTCCCCGCCACTACACCCAGACCGGCAAGACCGCCAAGACCACCGCCTGACGCCCCGGGGATAAAGGCCTCTCTCCAAGCACCGATGGTCCCTCCCCTGCCGGTTGGACGTTCGGAGCCGTCCTCGACGCGTACCTCGGCATCGTCGACGACCCCTCCGGCGTCGCGTGCTATCGACAGCGCATCGGCGATGTTGGAGCGCTGCGACAACTCCCCGGACTCGAAACCTATTATCAGCAACGCCGCTCCCGAGCCCGTACCGGCGCTGCTCCTGGCGAGCTCCGGGTCGAGCAGGCGCAGGTTGGCCGGCCACAGCTTCGCCTGGGCGATCCTTCGGGTGGCTTCCCAACCTCCGTCCCATGTTGGGAAGGTCACCGCCGCGCTAGCGCGAAAACGCGGGCGCAGCTGGATGCGCATCCAAGCTTCGGAGATGATCCCGAGGACACCTTCGGAGCCGATCGCCAGCCTGTTCGGGTCTGGCCCGGCTCCCGACGCCGGAATCCTGCGGGTTTCCAACCAACCGCTGGGGGTGAGCATCCGTAGTGACTCTACGAAGTCGTCGATGTGCGTGTGGTTTGTCGCGTAGTGCCCGCCGGCCCGCGTGGCGATCCACCCGCCCAAGGTCGAGCCTGCGAAGCTCTGCGGGAAATGCCGGAGAGTGAACCCGAGCGGGCGGAGTTGCTCTTCGAGGTGTGGCCCGAACACTCCAGCCTGGATGCGAGCGGCCCGCGAGGTCGCGTCCACTTCCAGCACGCGGTCCATAGCGTCCAGAGATACCGTGACCACTGGTCCAAGGTCGTCGGGGGGTGTCACTCCCCCTACCACCGAAGAACCCCCACCGAAGGGGATTACGTAGAAACCACCGTTATCGGCCCACTCCAAGATCGCCTCGAGTTCTTCGTCGCTTCGAGGGTGCGCGACGACGTCCGGCGGGTTGGGGTAGTTCCCCCACACGCCGTGGTCGACGCGGTCGTAGCCGTAGGAGTGATAGGCGCGGTCCCTGACATCCTGGCGGCAGAAACCGGCTAGGGCTTCTGGCGGCGTGATCCTGGGTTTGCGTAGTTGCAGGGTTTCGACTGGCGGGATCCGTGGGGCTTGGAGCTCGACGCCGAGACGCTCGGAAAGCCGGGCCGCTGCAGCGACCCTCGCCTCGTAGGACGGTTCGTCGGCCTCGAGACCGAACATCCACAAACTTCGCTTCACGGCCACGTTGCACCACCTGTTTCGAGAACGATATTTGACAAGCCGGCAGCGCCGCCCGGCGAATTGGCAGGGCCGCTCAGTAGTAGATCGGTCCTCTCACGCCACCTCCGCACGCGATCACGTCACCTGTGATGGAGACGCTTAGAGGCGAGGAGAGGAATGCGACGACAGCGGCGACCTCAGCGGCCGTCACCATTCGCCCTATTGCGTAGCCGGCTCCGATGCGGGCTTCGAGTTGCTCGACGGTCCTGCCTTGGGAAGCGGCCTGGGACGACAACGCGCTCGGCGTCGCCTCGGTGCGGACCAGCCCAGGGCTCACAGCGACGACGTTGATACCCGACGATCCAAGCTCGTCAGCGGCGTTCTTTGTGAGTGCCGCCACCGCAGCGTTGCGCATTGAGGTTACCGGCGAGCCGGCCATCCGGGCACCCAGGCCGTCTACGTTGATGATCCGACCCCAACCTTGGCCTGCCATGAGTGGAGCTACTTCCTTGATCATCCGCAGGTAGCCGAGAACCTTCACGTTGATATCGGCGAAAAACGCTGGGCCTTCAACCTCGACGACCTTGGGTGGCTTCGCCTGCCCGCTCGGCTGCGCAGCGCTGTTCACGAGGATGTCAACTCCCCCGAGCACTTCGACCGCCCGCTTTACGAACTCCTTCACCGAATGGTCGTCGCCGGTGTCGACGCGCACAGGTATCACTTTCGCCCCACCTGCGTTCAGATCGGCCGCAGCCTGGCTAAGCATCTCCTCTCCCCGGGCTCCTATGACGACGCTGGCCCCTTCAGAGCTCAACGCTGCAGCCACGGCCTTACCGATACCACGACTTCCGCCAGTGACAATGGCCCTTTTGGCGAGCAGTCCGAGATCCACAGCCGGTTCCTTTCTTGGGGGCGAAGTGAGATGACGCCAACCGAGACCGGCCGGCGGATGCTGCACTTGCACACTACAGCGACGTCGGCGAGTGAAGCACCTCTCGGCACGACCGGTGGAGGCTGTAGAATCAGAAGAAAGTGACCGAGTTACGACGCGGGCTTTTGCCTTATAACACTGCTGAGTGCTTGTGAGATCCCCCAAGGCGTCGGGTCTTGTTTGGACCGTGTCACCTCTACTGCTTGCGATAGCCGCCTTTGGACGTTCGGGGCAAAATGCGGGGCAGACCACGTACCCTCTGATAGCCCGTAACCTGCTGCACCTGAGCAACACGACAGTCGGGGAGATGGGAGGGTTGGCCGCCGCAGCTTCGGTAGTCTGCGCTACGCAGATCGTCGGCAGAAGCCGCCCGCAGCACACCCTCATGCTGGTCGCGGCCGGCCAGATGTTCGGTCTTGTGGCATTCGGATTGCTAGCTTCCCCCACCGGCACCATAGGAGTCTGGTTGGCGGCTGGCGCCCTCGGACTAGGGGGAGGGCTCGCTTTCCCCGCCTTGATGACCGCCATCGCTGGCGGACCCGCCCACGAGAGGGCCAGGGCTCTCGCGGTTTTCGCCCTGGCGCTGTCGGTAAGTTTGCTGGTCGGCCCCCTACTGGAGGCGGTGGTGCTACGCGCTACACACGACTCGCTACGAGAAACGTTCGCTGTCCTGCTGCCCCTGCCCGCCGCCGCAACGGCCGCCTCGCTGCTCGCAGTTTGGCGTCAGCGGCGCGCTCCTATCGAAGAGCACCCCCGTGCTAGAACGGTTCCATCGGGCGAAAACGGTAGTGACATCGGACGGTTCTCGTGGCGAAGTGCCCCGGCATTCAAGCTGGCGGTCACAGTCATGCTCACCTACCAGGTACCTTTCGCCGCCCTTGTAGCGTTCGGTGCTCTACTGGCGCGCAACACAGACCACACTTCCGCCGCTGGCGCACAGGTAGCGTTCGGGGTCTTCTTCGGGGTGTCTTTCGCCGTGCGGGGCCTCCTAGCCTTCGCTTCACCTAAGCCGTCCACGGTGACCTTGTTGGTGTGCTCCGTGGCCGCGACCGTCGCCGGGGTTGCGATGCTGTCGGTGGCAGGCAGCTTCACCCCGCTCGTCTTCGCGATGGTGCTGCTGGGAATACCGCACGGGGCCACGTTTCCACTGGCCTCAGGCATGTTAGCCGAACGGACTCCGAGGGCCCATCTAGCCAGGGCCAACGGGCAGCTGATGGCCTCAGCCAACGCTGTCAGCGTGGTGGTGCCGCTTCTTTCGGGCTGGCTGGCGGGGCTGGTCGGCTATGCACACATGTTCCTCCTAGTGGAGGTGCCGGTGGTAGTGATGGGTGCAGCCCTGTTCGCCCAGCTACGTTCCGAGAACTCCCCGTTGCGTTTCGGCGATGCCAGCTAAGGACTTTCGGCCCTTTCTAGTCCCGGACAGAATGCCCTGAGGCGTGACAGCGTTGCACCCAAAGGATGCAACGCCATCCGCGAGGAGCGATAGCATGCTTAAAAGATATCTCGACGAGCCAGACGCAGGCGACCAGGCCAAAAGCGATACCGGCGGAGCGGGGTTCGCCGGAACCTCAAAGCTCAGAGGCTTTAGCCCGGGATGGTTCGGGGCGGTGATGGGCACGGCGATCGTCGCGATCGCAGCCTCCCAGAATCCCGGAGGCGTGACAGCGCTCGCCTCAGCGGACCGCACCCTCAGCCAGGTGATGGCTATAGCAGCAACAGCTATCGCCGTACCTCTGCTGGTTGGCTACATAGCCCGGTTCGCCAAGCACGCCGGCGCCTCTCTAGCGGACCTCAACGACCCAACAGTAGGAGCTCTTTACGGCACGATTCCGGGAGGGATCCTCGTACTGGCCGCTACCGCCTCGGCGGTAGGCCCGACGTGGTTCTCGACCGAGACCGTCCGAGATCTGGTGGTCTCCCTCGTCTGGCTTGGAGCCCCACTGGCTTTCGTAGGTAGCGTCGTCTTCGCGTACACACTCTTCGTCGGTCCGTACCTCAGACAGGACAAAGTCAACGGCTCGTGGTTCATCCCTCCTGTCGTCACCATCGTCATGCCGCTCGTACTGGTACCCCTCGTCCACGGATCGTCTCCGGCTACCGCTCGCGGGCTGATGCTGATCGCTTATGCCTTCTGGGGAATGGGGTTCATGCTCTACCTCCTCATCTTGGGGATGCTGCACACCCGCCTCGTCTTGCACCCGCTTCCCCACGCCGCCCTGGCACCGTCGCTGTGGATAGGACTAGGCCCTATAGGCGTCGGGGCTTTGGCGCTGATCAAGATGAGCGCAGCCGCAAGCGCCGTCTTCGGCCCCTCAGCCTCGGCGATCGCAGCCACGTCCCAGGTGGCCGCCGCCGCCCTTTGGGGGTTCGGAGTCTGGTGGCTCGCTGTAGCAGCGACGCTGCTGGTCAGGTACCTGCGCGCAGGCCGCCTGCCTTTCGGGATCGGCTGGTGGGGTTTCACCTTCCCCATCGGTGCGTACACCGTGGCGACCCTAGCTTTGGGATCGGCTTGGCATATGCGAACGCTTGACTGGGCAGCCGGCGTGCTGTTCGTCACTTTGATCGGATTTTGGGTTGTCGTTGCAGCGAGGACAGCCTGGGCGCTCAGCACGGGCGAAGCCTGGCGTGTCGCGACGCCGGCACTTGGCGATGAACCCGGCTCGCCGGATTGACACGATTTCAAACCCCGCGATCTGGGAATCTGCGGGACGTTTACGGTATCGGGTCACCGTAGACGTCCCGTGGGGTCGCGCCAGCGTCGAAACGTCCCTGGATCCGCTTCATCGACTCCAACGCCTCAACCGAGCCGCTGAAGGTTTGGAAGATCCGCTGGTCGTTGGCCACCGACTCCGGTATGCGGAGCAGGTCGTCTCCTTCGCTCAGCATACGCTTCATACCCATAACTGCCGCCGGCGAGTGCGAAACGATGCGCTCCGCCCATTTCAGAGCCACGTCTAGGGCCGAGCCGTGGGGGACCACGCGGTTTACTGCGCCAAGCTCGTAGAGCCGTTGAGCTGTCATGGGGGCTCCGAGGAGCACCATCTCCGCTGTCGCCGACCGGCCGACCAGGTGACGGAGACGCGAAGTGCCTCCGATGCCCGTCCCGACACCGATCGCCACCTCAGGCTGGCCGAAGAGGGCTTGCTCGTCGGCTATGCGCAGATCGCAGGCCCAACCCAGCTCACAACCTCCACCTGAGGTATCACCTGACACTGCGGCAATCGTGACAACCGGGGTGCTTGTCAGCTCCTCCAGGCACCGCCACCATGCCGCACCGTCCCCGCTGGTCGGCCCGCCCGCAAAAGCGTTGTGAAGATCCGTCAGCCAAGCGTGTTGAAGCCAGTAGCCCGGGACGCCCGACGCGACGACCGTAACCCGAGACCCTTCAAGGCGCGCCCCTGAGAGGCCGTCTGCAAGATCGCTGATCGCCTGCCAGGAACCGAAGTTGGCGATAGCCGGGTTGGTCATCGTCACCACTGCCACCGAGTCGAGGGGGAAGTCCACGGCCACCAGGTTCGTCACCTATAGGACCCTACCCAACTGGGAGCGTCCGGCTCCGGGGCACGGCGCGGGTAGCATCTGGACGTGGACGTCCACCGTCTATCGCTGAGAGCGGAAAGTCCTATTTCGAGGGCGCGCGACGACCTTCCGGCAGGCTCGAGCCCCGCTGGGCAGCGAACCGGGCTTGCGTTGGCCGTGGTGATGACCGGAGTGTTGATCACTGCGGTTGATACAACCATCGTTGTTCTCGCTCTGCCGGAGATCGAACGGGGTCTGCACGTAGCCCTAGCGTCGGTCATCTGGGTGGTGATCGGATATCTGCTGGTCGTCACCCTCCTGGCGTCCCAGGTAGGTCGCCTAGGTGACATGTACGGCAGGGTCCGTATGTACGAAACCGGTTTCGTCGTGTTCATCGTCGGCTCCGCCCTGTGTGCCCTATCTTGGGACCAGGCTTCGATCATCGCTTTCCGTGCCCTGCAAGGAGTGGGCGGCGCCCTTGTCAGCGCGAACTCCGGGGCGGTTATCGCCGACCTCTTCCCGGCGGATAAGCGCGGCAGGGCGTACGGTTTCAACGGGATCGGCTGGAGCACCGGAGCGGTGCTGGGCATCGTCCTTGGCGGCCTGATCGTGACCTACATATCATGGCGGTGGATCTTCTGGATCAACGTGCCGATAGGCATCCTAGCGGTGCTCTTGGCCCTGCGAGTCCTCCATGACGGTGCGTCTCGCCAGCAGCGCCGGATCGATTTCGCCGGGATGATCACATCAGGTTTGGGGCTTTTCGGGGTGTTATGGGCTGTGACAAACCTGGCGACGAAACCGCTCGATGGTTCGATACTCGGCTTCCTGGGGGGAGGAGTTGCGTGTCTCGTAGCTTTCGCACTGATCGAGCGGTCGGCCAGCGAGCCTATGGTCAACTTGTCGCTGTTCGCCATTCCGACGATGTCGCCGTCGCTTCTCGCTGCTCTACTCCAAGGCTTGGCCAACTACGCGGTCCTTTTCCTGGTGATCATGTACCTGCAGGGGCCTCGGGGTCTATCGCCGCTCGACGCTTCGCTGCTCCTGGTCCCCGGTTACGTTATAGGAGGTGCGGTCGGCCCCCTTTCGGGCCGTTTGGCGGACAAGATCGGCCCGGTTATACCGGCGACGGTGGGCCTCGGCGTGCAGGTCTTTGCCCTGTTCCTTTATGCCCACCTTGGAACGTCGACCAGCCTCCTGCTCGTCGTGGCTGCAAGCATCGTCAACGGTATCGGCGCCAGCAGCTTCTTTCCTGCCAATAACTCGGCGGTTATGAAAGCCTCCCCCAAAGAAGTGTTCGGCATTACGTCGGGCATGTTGCGGACTTTTCAGAACACTGGAATGGTCTTCTCTTTTTCTATGGCTATCCTGATCGCTTCCAGGTCGATACCTCGCAGCCTTGCGTTCGCCATCTTCGTTGGAACCACCAAGCTGCACGGCCACGTAGCGGTGGTGTTCACCCAGGGACTGCACTCGGCGTTCTACGCGTCGATGGGCTTCTTGGCCCTCGCTGCCCTGCTGTCCGCCTCGCGCGCCCGACGGGCTCGTCCTGAACGTGCCGAGAAGGGACTCCTGTAGCGGGCCACCAGCGTTAAAGGTCGATCCCTGGTTCGCCGAGCGCTGACCGTCAGCTTCGCTGGGATGCAATGATCGTAGTGATGCTACCGGTCGCAACGCCCAAACCGAAGCTAAGAGGATGGATACACGAAGTGGCATTTCCAGCGGTGCTCGCCGCTGGAGCCGCCTTGGTGTTCGAGGCCTCGACTCTCCCGGGACGGATAGCAGCTGGGGTTTACATGCTGACGTCTGCGGTGCTCTTCGGGGTGTCGGCGCTATACCACCGCGGCTCTTGGAAACCGAGCGTCAGGACTGTCCTGCGGCGCCTCGACCACGCAAACATATACCTCCTCATAGCGGGAACCTATACACCCGTAGCCGTCCTCGCCCTACACGGGACAACCCGGGTGGCGGTACTCGTCGCCGTCTGGTCCGCCGCCGCGATCGGCGTCGGTTTCCGCCTGGCGTGGATCGACGCCCCCCGGTGGTTGTACACCCCCCTCTACGCGATCGTCGGCTGGGTGATGGTGTTCGTGATGCCCGAGCTACTCCACGGGGCCGGCGCCGTGGCTTTCGCGTTGATCATCTCCGGGGGAGTTCTATACAGCCTCGGCGGCTTGGTCTACGGGCTAAAGCGCCCCGATCCGTGGCCCCAGGTGTTCGGCTTCCACGAGGTCTTCCACGCCCTGACCGTCCTGGCTTACGCGGCCCAGTACAGCGCAATATCAATCATCGTCGTCTCAGGACTACGGGGTGCCCCTGCATGACGCGGGTGTCTCGCTGCCACGTCATGGTCATACACCGGCGATCTCCGGAGAATCCCACCACACTCTAGGGGTTCCCGCCGCAGAGCCGACTCTGGCGAGGAGGTCGTCAGCTAGGTGCGACCTGCCGGTGGCCCGGAGGTGCGACGCGTACACACCAGGGTCGTTGTAGAAGGTCGGACCCTTCTGCATCGTGGCCTGCATAGGATCGGGAGGGGCTCCTGGGGTGGCAGCGTGGCGCTGCCACCATTCGACCAGCATCGACCGCATCTCCGTGACCACCTCCGGCTTCTCCTTGAGCAGATCCACGCTGAGATGAGGGTCGGCGGTAACGTCAAAGAGTTGCTCCCACTCGGCCCGGAAAGCCCCAGGGTGGTAGGTTCGGATGTAAAGGTGATCCGCCGTTCGGACCGCCCGCTGGTAGGTGTGAGCCCCTTGCCCCAGCACAAGGTAGGGGCGGGAGTTGACCTGTTCACCGCGAAACGCCGCGGCAAACGACCTCCCTTGCCACCCCGCCGGGACGGTAATGCCCAGAAGCTCGCAGAGCGTAGGGGCGAAGTCGATGTTGTAAAGAAGCTCCGAACGGTGGCGTCTGTCAGCTGCCAGGCTGTCCGTTACTCCCGGCCAGTACACGATCAGTGGCACGCGCGTCGTCGGTTCGTTCGCAAGTCCGTGCTCGGCGTAGGAGCCGTTCTCCCCAAGGGACTCACCGTGATCCCCGGTCACTACTATCGCAGTGTCTTCTGAGAGGCCGACCTCGTCGAGCACATCGAGGAGCTGGCCGAAGTAGTGGTCCCAGTAGAGGATCGTTGCGTCGTAGCCGTTTATTAGAAGCTCAAAGTCCGTTCGGCTCCGGATGGCGTCGGGCATTGCATGCGGGACGGCCGAGCGGCGAGGTCCACGGCTCGTGTAGTGAAGGTCCAGCGCCGACCGAGGACCGTAGATCTGCTCCCCGTGGGCGGAGATCGTGTCCTCGTCGGGCCACTCTTGGACGGTTCCGGTGGACGCCGCCTTTTCCACCCACTCTGGACCGACCAAATAGTCGGTGTGTGGTTCCCAGTAGTGCACGTGCAAGAACCAGTTGTCGCGGTCCTTGTTGCGCCGGATCCAGTCGATCGCCACTGGGTTCACCTGATGGGCCTGCTCATCGTTGAGCTCTCCGCTCGCTCTGATGACCTCTCGGAAGTTCCCGCAGAACCAGTATGCGCGATGCCGCTCGGCAAACATAGAGACAGCTGCCGTGTACCAGCCGCTCTCCTGTAATGCTTGGCCCGCCAGGGGGCGGCCAGGGGCGGAGCCGTGACCTGCTTCGAGGCGATACTGGCCAGCCCTCCCGAAATGACCTACCACACCGTTGGTGATTCCGAACTGCCCGCTGAACAAGGCAGCCCGAGATGGCAGGCAGGGAGAGTCGGAGCAGTAGTAACGGTCGAAAAGTATGCTGCGATCAGCGAGTCTCTCCAGGTTAGGGGCCGTCCGGCGGCTGTAACCATAGGGGGCCAGATGGTCGGCTCTCAGGGTATCGACATCTACGTAAAGGATCCGCATGCCTGCTTCCTCGCTTGTCTACTCTTAGACCCCGGTGCCCTGCCAATTATCGGCTCTCACATCGACCAATCGTGCGGTGCTAGCTGTCGAAGAAGCCGCGCATAGCTGCCGCCATCTGCGAGCGAGCGGCCGCCGCCGAGACGATCCCGCCTGTAGCGACGAGGGAAGTGTGTATCTGTCCGGGGCCGGGCGTGTATTGGACCCGGACCCCTGCTTTGTCCAAAGCCTCGGCGTATGCCTGGCCCTCGTCGCGAAGCGGGTCGAACTCGCTCGTGAAAATCGCAGCCGGAGGCAGACCTGACAGGTCCACAGCCCGGATCGGGGCGGCCTTCGGGTCGGTTCTCTCAGAAGGGTCGGCGTAATGATCCCAGAACCACCTCATCAGGTTCGCCGTCAAGAAGAACCCTTCAGCGTTGTCGACATACGAACCCCGCCCGAGATCAGAGTCTGTTACAGGGTTTATGAGGAGCTGCCCTGACAGGTCCGGGCCACCGGCGTCACGGGCCATCTGGGCTGTTACCGCAGCAATGTTGCCACCTGCGCTCCACCCGGCCACCGCCAGCCGGCCGGGGATCCCTCCCAGCCTCTCGGCGTTGTCAGCAAGCCAGTTGACCGCTGCGAAGCCGTCCTCGATTGCCGCCGGGAAACGATTTTCGGGCGCGTGACGGTAGTCGAAGGAGACGATTATGCAGTCGGACTGGGCGCACAGGTCCCGGCATATCGGATCGTCCGAAGCGTGGCTCCCGAGCACCCAACCCCCACCATGGAAGTACGCTACGACTGGGTGTGGGCCCATACTTTCAGGGCGGTACAGCCGGTAGGCGAGATCGCCGGCTACTGCTTTGTAGATGCCGTCTAGGACTTCGCCTACTGGAGGCCCTGGCGGACTCGCAGAAGCGGATTGTTCGACGAAACCTCTCGCTTGGTCGACCGTCAGGGTTTCGAGGGCAGGTACGCCCATCTCGGCCATCATCTCTAGCATCACCCCGACATCAGCTTGGAGCGGCCAGATGACCCCGTCGGCTACACGGGTGCCCTTCGACCCGCTGAACCTAAAGCCCAGATAGTCTCGCTCCACAACCCTGTCACAGATGCTGCGGTAACGGCCTACCCCGCCTATGTAGGGCATCACGACACGGGGTTTGCCCGGCACGTTCGCGCCGACGTACCAGGAGTTTACATACGGCAGCAAGGTGAGGTCGGCGAACTGCCGGACGTGACTCACCCAGCCCTCTTCAGCGGTTACCGTCGCCTCGATCACGTCGTCTCCCTCCTTGCGCATCCGCTGGATGCAGTCCGCGATCCAATCGACGTGCTGTTCGATAGACGTCAGCATGTTCGACAGCACCGACGGACTTCCCGGCCCGGTGATAGTGAAGAAGTTCGGGAAGCCGCTGACCGCGAGCCCAAGATAGGTCTTGGGACCGTCAGCCCACTTCTCCCTCAGGCTGATCCCGTCACGTCCAGTGACGTCGACTGCGAGGATCGCTCCGGTCATGGCGTCGAAACCGGTGGCGAACACGATGGCATCGAAGGGCAGAGATTCGCCAGCGAGGTCGACACCTGTCTCGGTAATAGTGGCAAGGGGACGTTTGCGCAGGTCGACCAAGCGTACGTTGGGCCGGTTGAAGGTGGCGTAGTAGCCGCTGTCCAGACACAACCTCTTTGTCCCGATCGGATAATCGGTCGGACATAGGGCGTCGGCCGTGTCGGGGTCGGAGACGATGGAGCGGATCTTGTTCCTCACGAAGTCGGCGAAAGTGGCGTTAGCCTCAGGGCTGGTGAGGATGTCGGTGAAGACCGCTGCGAAGGTGAGGCCCTTGGTACCCCAAGACTCCTCGTAGATAGCGTTGCGCTCCTCCTCCGTGACAGCCAGCGCGCTGATCTCCGCCACAGGGGAAGCCATCCCCGCCGCAGACATGCGAGTCTGCTCCCGGTACTGCTTCCTGTCCGACTGGTAGGCAGCAAGCTGCTCGGGCCGGTGAGGGCCGTTACCAGCCGGGATCGAGAAGTTCGGAGTGCGCTGGAAGACTGTCAGGCCGTCTGCCTGCTCAGCTATGAGCGGTATGGATTGGATTCCCGAGGAGCCGGTGCCGATTACAGCGACCCGCTTGCCGGTGAAGTCGACACCGCCTCGGGGCCATCTACTCGTGAAATAGACGTCGCCACCGAAACGCTCGACGCCTTCGATGTCGAGCTCCTTCGGCAGCGACAAGCAACCGCTGGCCATAATGCAGAAGCGAGCCGTCAGTAGCCGACCGCTATCGGTCTTGACCCGCCAGCATGACATGCTCGCGTCCCAGGCCGCCTCGGTCACCTTCGTGGAGAACTCAATGTCCCGGCGAAGGTCGAGCTTGTCCGCAACGTGCTGCGCGTAGCGCAGGATCTCGGGCTGGGTGGCGTACTTCTCGCTCCAGACCCATTCTTTTTCCAGCTCGGGATCGAAGCTATAGGAGTAGTCGATACTCTCGATGTCGCAACGAGCCCCCGGGTAGCGGTTCCAGTACCAGGTTCCTCCGACGTCATCGCCCGCTTCGATCACAAGAGTCCTAAAGCCAGCCTCGCGAAGTCGGTGCAACATGTACATCCCGGCAAAGCCGGCACCGACCACGATCGCATCGAGGTCGACAGCCTCGGTGGCGTTCTCCTGTGTCACTGCGCTTCCCCCTTGTCGAGTTTCTTCCATCATAGGTTGATAACCAATTCGTCGTTCAATAACAGGGAGTTGGGGAGATAATGACAAAGTATTTCATTGTTCTTCCATCGTACGTCGGAGGGTATTCGCTGTCCCCATGACCCAGACGATGACAATGCCGGCTTCGGGGTCTACGCCGCTCGGCCCTACGAGGAGATGAGTACCCGAGCTACGAAGGCGACCTCGGGAGCCATGGCGACTTCGTAAAGGTCCAAGAGGGCGTCTTGGAACGTCTTGCCGTGGTCGAGGGAGCACGGGGTCAGATGGTGCGCCAACTCGTGAAGCACGACAGTTTCTCGCATCGCCCACTTCTCGTCGGGAATTGCGATGGTACCCGTGGTCTCCCAGTGCGCCTTCGTCGCACCCTTTCGGACGCGGACCCGGACCGGTCTCGCAGGCCATCGGGACGCTATCCGGTCGAGCGCCATGACCTGCTCGCAGTAACGGCGCACCGAAGCGACATCAGCAAAGCGGACCTCCGGCGGCAGCACGACCTGGGAACGACCGACCACCACCGGGACAGGCTGTCCGGGCATGGAGGTAGCCTGGTCGAGAAGCTCGCGTAGCGCTGTCTCCGCCCCATAAACCCGCTTGCGGTCGGGATCAGCCGGCACCCAGGTAGCCCTTCGAGGATCCCAGTGCATTAGGCGATGACAGCACCGCTTTACGGCCTGCAGCGCTACCTGCCCGGGCCGCTGTCCGCGAGACTGCTACAGCCTGGCGCCAAGAGGAGCGGGTCGCGACCTTGGAACGGAAGAACCTTTCGACCTCAGCCGATTTGTCTACGAGCGCCAACTGGGCACGCCTTTGCGAGGCCCCGTCCGACGAGTTTGACGTTGACGGACCGTTAGCCTCATCAGGTGATGCTCCGAAGGTAAGTATCGTGTCCTGTCGGGCGGCGAAGAGACGGCTTTCTATGGTCTCGGCGTAGCTCTCCTGAAACGAGATGCGAGCTTGACGGGCGGTTACATGTCTGCGCACACCGTGCCTGTCTGTGTAGTAACCCTCTCGCCACGATCCGTTCCTTACATAGGAGTCGCTGGCGGCCACCATCTGCACCAGCAGCGACGGATAGAGACACCGAAGAACGGCGACGTCGTGATCGTAGCCATGAGCGAAGACCCTGGTGTTATCGGCAGCTACCGTCACCCGGACGTCGTTGGGTCTGGCTACGGCCACGAAGAGGCGGACGTAGGTGCGGAGTCCCACCTTGCGCTTGGGGCCGATGTCCACGGATTCCACTACGAGCGACTTGGGGCGTTCGTGCAGAGGCTTATAGCTTCGAGCTACCTGGAGGTCGATCGCCGCCAGCGTCGCCAACCTCTGGGCACCGGCCATCAAGGCCTCAGCTTCATGAGGTGAGTCGGTGGACTCCGCTTTGCGGCATAACGCCGCTATCTTGGAGACAAGGTCGGATGAGGGTGTGCTCATTCGTGGCCGGGTGCTCTCAGGTGAGGGGACCGTCAAGGTTGACGACTATCGCCTCTTGGGAGCTGCGCGCCAGGACTACCACGGCCGTCTCGTCGGATGGGTTCTCCTCCCGGTGAGGGGAATAGGGAGGGACGAACACGTAGTCCCCGGGTTTAGGGGCGAGGCGAACCTCTCGGCCGCCTTCGACGAAGACGAAGACCGGGCTGCCCGAAACGACGTAGATTCCAGTTTCTGAGTCACCATGGTGGTGATTGGACGAGGCTGTTCGTGCTGCCACGGTCGTCTCTCCCATCCAGACTTTCTGTGATCCGACCGTTCGAGCCGATACTGCCTCTCGACGGACCATGCCCGGAGTCTGGCCCGTGTCCGACGAAAGGCTCGCGGCCGAGATGAGGCGCAATGGGGCATGCCAACCCCCGTCGTTCGCTTCACCCTCCGCCATGTTGTCACTCTCCACCACGTTGTCTTCATCCGTCATGTTGTCGTCCTTCGTTTTCCGCTAGCCGTACCGTGCCGGCGCCACCATAGGTCGCTCAGAGGTTGCTCCACCGTCGCTATCGTTACGTGGATGCGCGCTGCGTTATACGAGCGGACGGGTCCGGCGGGGGAAGTGTTGTGGGTCGACGAGATTGCTCGACCGTCGCCTGGGCGCGGTGAGGTTCTAGTCAGGGTCGCCGTCTCAGGGGTGAACCCGACCGACGTGAAAAGTCGTTCGGGGTTGACGCCGAGGCCGATCCCAGGTTTCCAGGTTCCCCACCAAGACGGCGCTGGGGTGATCGAAGCCGTCGGCGAGGGGGTCGATCCCTCGAGGATCGGAGAACGTGTATGGCTGTGGATGGCGGCCGTGGGCCAATGGGGGACGGCAGCCCAATGGTCCCTCGTCTCCTCCGAGCAGGCCGTAGCGCTCGCAGCGGGGTCTTCTTACGCTCTCGGCGCGTGCCTTGGGGTCCCTGCGATGACAGCCCACCACTGCCTGTTCGCCGACGGCCCCCTCGACGGCGCTGCGGTCTTGGTAGCAGGAGGCGCTGGCGCTGTCGGCCATTACGCGATCGAGCTAGCCAGGAGGGCCGGTGCAAGAGTAGCGGCGACTGTCAGCAGCACGGCAAAGGCAGAGCTTGCCCGGAACGCGGGAGCAGACCTGGTCGTCGACTACCGAAGCCCGCATGCTTTGGACCTCCTGCGGGACTTCGCTCCTGTCATGGACCGCATAGTCGAGGTGAACCTGCCGGCCAACCTCGACGTCGACCTGCAACTTTCGGGACCCGGAACGACCTTGGTGGTGTACGCCTCGTCGGGCCCGGACCCGACCATACCGGTAAGACGTTGCATGAGCGCCAACGTGCTACTCCGTTTCATGCTCCTCTACGGTTTGCCACGTCCGGCTCTGCTTGCAGCAGCAGCGGACATCGCCGACGCCGCCGGCGAAGGAGCCCTGTCGGAGCTGCCCCTTCACCGCTACGGCTTGGACGATATCGTCCAAGCCCACGAGGCAGTAGAAGCCGGCGTCGTGGGGAAAGTCATAGTCGAGCCATAGCACCAGGCGCTGGCCGGCGTGTCGCCGGCTGGCCTACGGCGTGCGCCGGTCGGACGTATGGAGCTATACATGAGCGTGCAGATCGGCGTCATCTACCCCCAGACCGAGCTTCCCACTGACCCGGTCACCGTCCGTACCTATGTGACCGAGGTGGAACACCTCGGCTACCACCACGTCGTGGTATACGACCACGTCTTGGGGGCGGACCCTTCTGTGCATGCCGGATGGAGCGGACCTTACGACATAGACACCCCCTTCCACGAGCCGTTCGTGCTGTTCGGCTTTCTTTCGGGGATCACCAGGATGGAGCTCGCGACGGGGATCGTCATAGCCCCGCAACGCCAGAGCGCGCTTTTGGCCAAGCAAGCCGCCGAAGTCGACGTCCTAACCGAGGGTCGGTTCCGGCTCGGCGTAGGAACCGGCTGGAACAAGGTGGAGTACGACGCCCTTGGCGAAGACTTTCACACCAGGGGTCGGAGACTGGAAGAGCAGGTCAGCCTCCTGAGAAAGCTCTGGACCGAAAGAAGCGTGAGCTTCGAAGGTCAATTCGACACCATCCGAGGAGCAGGACTTGCCCCGCTTCCGGCGCAACGTCCAATCCCCATATGGATGGGAGCTTCCTCGGCCGCAGCCTTCGAGCGGATCGGCCGAGTGGCAGACGGTTGGTTCCCGATGATGGCTCCTGGGGAACGTCTGACAGAAGCACTGAGAAACATCTCGACAGGCGCCGAGCAGGCCGGCCGGGACCCTGGCTCGATAGGCATGGAGGGTCGCATCCCCGCCGGTGTCGACGCTGCGAGGTTTGCGGACAAGTGGCGCCAGGTAGGAGCCACACACCTGTCCGTGGACACGATGCGGGCCGGCAACGCTGACCTTCGCTCCCATCTCAACTCTTTGGCCTCCACCGCAAGAAGCCTGGGCTTGACCCAATAGAGAACACTTGTTCGCATTGGTGATAGGGTTGACTCGGTGCTTGCGAGTCCTGCCTCTTGGTCCAAAGACCTCGACGACGACCAGTTGGCCGCAGTACAAGAGCCCTCCAACCCGCTGCTGATCGTGGCCGGCGCCGGGACCGGCAAGACCCGTACTCTGGTCTGTCGCCTAGCTCGGCTGATCGAGGAGGGGTCTCCCCCCGAACGCCTCCTTCTCGTGACTTTCAGTCGGCGGGCCGCCCACGAAATGATCCAGCGCCTCGGGGCCCTGGTGGGGGACGACGTGTCCCGGCGAATCGTGGCTGGGACCTTTCACTCTGTGGCACACCGACTTCTATCCCGAAACGCTGGCTTGCTCGGCCTGGGCGGCGGATTCACCGTTATAGACCAAGGCGACGCCTGCGACCTGTTGGCCATGGCGAGCCACGACGTTCGCGACTCGAACCCGACCCGTCACGGTGACGGGCACATCCCCGAAGGACCATGGGACACAGAGAGCGACCGCGTACCTCAGGTCGTGACACCAGGCCGCCTTAGACGCTTTCCCCGCAAGGAGACCTTGCTGGCCGTGTACTCCAAGGCGGTCAACTCGCAGGTTCCACTTCACGAGGTCCTCTCCGAGCACTTCCCCTGGCTGGTGGATCATGAGACGGCGATGGCAGAGGCGTTCCGTTCGTACACCGCCCGCAAGAGAGCCGACAGCCTGCTCGACTTCGACGATCTTCTGGTCTATTGGAGAGCAGCTGCAAACGACCGCGACGTTGGCAGCGAACTTGGCAGATCTTTCGACCACGTCCTCGTCGACGAGTTCCAAGACACCAATCTCCTGCAGGCTGACATCGTCTATCTGATGCACGAGGCCGGCGCCGGCCTCACGACAGTCGGTGATGATTCACAGGCGATCTACTCTTTTCGCTCTGCCACGGTGGACAACATTCTCGGTTTCGAACGACGGTTTCCCTCCGCCAGAATCGTCCGCCTGGAACGTAACTACCGCTCCACCCAACCGATCCTCGACCTGGCCAACGCCGTGTTGGCCCGTGCCGAAGAGGGATACGAGAAGGCGCTTTGGACGACGAACACGCTGGGCGAACGGCCACAACTTGCGACCTGCCCCGACGAGGCGAGCGAAGCTGCAGCGGTAGTTGACGTCGTGTTGGAGCATCACGAGCAGGGCCTCCGACTGCGAGACCAGGCCGTGTTGTTCCGCACCTCTCATCACGCCGATCTCCTGGAGGTGGAGCTTCGCCGGCGCCAAGTCCCTTTTGTCAAATATGGCGGGCTCCGCTTCTTGGAGGCAGCTCACATCCGGGACCTACTCGCAGCTATGAGGATCCTCGACAACCCCGCTGACGAACTTGCGTGGTTCAGGCTGCTCCAACTTCTAGACGGCGTCGGTCCGGTTACAGCCAGACGGATCATGCGGTGGATCGGGGTCAACCAGAGCGGCAGCGAGTCCAGCGGAACGCTATCCGGGGATCCGGAAGGGCGGCCCCGTGACCCGGTGGCAGCTCTGGCCAGCCTGACCGACCGGCTACCGCGTTCAGCGCGTCGTGAGGCGGCCGACCTGGTAGCGGCCCTCTCTGAATGCAGATCGCTGTCTCCCGACGCTGATCCAGGTGCTCAGATCGACCGACTCCGGGACGCGCTCGGACCTCTCATACGGCGCTGCTACGACAACTTCGACTCCCGCATCGCCGACTTCGAAGCCCTCGGCCGAGTCGCATCGGCATATGGCTCCCGGACCCTCATGACCGCAGAGCTCACCCTGGACCCACCGGCGTCAACCGGAGATCTTGCCGGAGCGGCACACTTCGACGACGACTACCTGGTCCTGTCCACGGTACATTCCGCCAAGGGCGGAGAATGGAGGGCGGTACACCTGATACGAGCTGCCGACGGCAGCTTCCCGTCCGATCTTGCAACAGGGAATCAACGCCAAATCGAGGAGGAGAGGCGGCTCTTCTACGTGGCTCTCACTCGCGCCAAGGAACATCTGCACATCTTCTTGCCTCTGCGCTTCCACCTCGACCGGCCTGCCGGGAGGACCGACCACCACTCGTACGCACAGCGGACCCGATTCCTCCCGCCGGAGGTCGACGGGCTACTAAATCACCGTCCCGTTCGCTCCGAGAGCTGCAACATCTCGCTTGAGGGTGTCCGATGCAGCCTTCACGACCGAGCCGCGGACTCCCTGAGCTCTTTGTGGTGATAACCCGATCCGTGCCTTGAAATCCCGCTGGCAAGCACCCCGCCCAAGCGTCAACCGCTGCCTAATTCAAGATAACCTCGGTCCAAGCTCGTGGTGCGGACCTCGAGACTAGGGACGAAGGGATCGATGACATGAGCAATAGCGACGAGTTGCTGGGCCGTCACAGAGCAGTAATGCCGTCGTGGCTGAGGCTCCTCTACAAGCATCCGATCGAGCTAGTGAGCGGATCCGGGTGCTGGGTTACCGATTCCGATGGAAACGATTACCTGGACTTTTTCGGGGGCATCCTAACCACAATGACCGGGCACGCCGTGCCCGAGGTAGTCGACGCCATCCGCTCACAGGCGGGCCGTATCCTGCACTCTTCCACGCTTTATCTGATCCGCCCTATGGTCGAGCTGGCGGAGAAGATAGCTTCACTGTCGTGGATACCTGATGCGAAGGTGTTCTTCGTGAATTCGGGCAGCGAGGCCAACGACACCGCACTGATGTTGTGCTGCGCAGCGCGCCGCTCCAACCAGGTGCTCGCCATGCGCAACAGCTACCACGGACGCTCATTCGCCGCGATGGCGGTAACAGGAAACAGTTCTTGGTCTTCGAGCAGCCTCAGCCCTTTTCAGGTGAGCTACCTGCACGGTGGAGATCGCCTCCGCGGACCGTTCGCCGGTCTGAGCGACCAAGACCACTGCCGTCTCGCCGCTGACGACCTTCGCGAGACTCTCGATACCACGACGGCCGGCGACGTCGCCTGCTTGATCGCCGAGCCGATACAGGGCGTAGGGGGGTTCGTCGTGCCACCGGACGGCTTATTCGGTGCCCTGAAAGAGGTACTCGACGAACGAGGAATCCTGTTCGTCGCCGACGAGGTTCAAACCGGATGGGGACGCACCGGGGAGCATTTCTGGGGGTACCAAGCCCATTCGATCACCCCCGACTTGATCACGTTCGCTAAGGGGCTAGGCAATGGACTGGCCATGGGCGGCGTAGTCGGTCGGGCCGACTTGATCGATTCGGTCCACGTCAACTCGATATCTACTTTCGGGGGGAACCCGTTGGCGTCGGCGGGTGCGTTGGCGAACCTCGAGTACCTACTGTCCCACGACCTGCAGTCGAACGCTCAGCGGGTGGGGAATCTGATCTTCGAACGGCTCCGCTCTTCGGTGGGGCACTTGCCAGCGATTGTCGATATTCGGGGCAAGGGCTTGATGATAGGTGTCGAGCTCGTCGAGCCATCGACACACAAGCCCGACCCCACGGCGGCTACCAAAGTGGTGGAGGAGGCCAGAGCCCTCGGCCTGCTCATCGGCAGGGGTGGCCTTCGCGGCAACGTACTTCGGATCGCTCCGCCTCTATCGCTAAACGACACCGAAGCGAAAGAAGGGACCGAACGTCTCATCGCTGCGGTGCATGCAGCAGCGGGAAAGAGGGTCACCGAGGGCTCTGACGCTGCGCAAGTCTGAGAGGCCCTCTGGGTACATCTCAGACGTATTCAGATCCCGCTGCAGGTGACAGGGCTGGCCGCCTGTACCGTTTAGCTTCATATGGCGCCTCGTCAGCCCTAGCCAGTAAGTCCCCGATGATGCAAGTGGGATCGCTCGTCGCAGCCCACCCGACACTTGCGGTAATCTCCACCCGGCTCTGAGCAAGTCTCGTTGGCTTGGCCGCGGCGCTCTGGAGTAGACACGCCATGGGATCTGACGTCTTCTATCCTCCGGGCCGACGGAGAGCACCGCTACGATCCCTGGCACAGCCGACAGTCCAGTATGTCGGATCGGAGCCGATCTGCGAGTTCCAGCTCTGTCGAGTTCTCGGTGATGAAGACGCTCAGCGGCAGCCCCCGGCCTCGCCTTCGACCTCGAAAAGTTCCGTCGCTGCGCTCTTTGCCCAACAGATCTTCCCTCGTCGGTAGATGACAACGGGCTGCGGGCACTGACGGAGAGCGTGGATCAAGGCACGGTCCTCCTCGTCGACTGCACGTACCTCGTCGTCTAGCCCTCGCTGCAACTTCACTGCACCAGAAGTCACAATCGTCACGTATCTTCGGGGCGGTCAAAGGATTCCTTTTATTTGTTGGAAAGCGAGGAAGTCCACTTGCTAGCGGTACGGGTCGCGACGGCTTGCCTCAGGCGCGGCGGACGGAGGTCAGACCCGGATCACTTCGACGCCGGGGATCACCTGATAGTCGGCGTCCTGGGTGACGACCGGGATCTGCTCGACAATCGCGGTGGCGGCAACAAGCGCGTCGAGGATCGGGACCCGGCGGCTACGTGCGCGCAGGGCGGCAACGATGCGGGCAAACCGACGCGCCACCTCGGCATCTAGTGGCAACGGATCCCACGTCGACTCCACGGCCGAAAGCGTCGCCACCCTCGCCGATCGATCATCGCCATCAGCCATGAGCACTCCGACGGTCAGTTCGGCCAACGTCACCACAGAGACCTCAGTCTCAGTAACCCCGTCCAGCCCTACGAGGGGTCGCCCTGACTCCTCGGCGACAAAGAACGAGGTGTCGAGCAACGCCCTCACAAGTCGTCGGTCGTGTCGGGCAGCAGGCCCCCCACGTCAGACAGAAGACGGCGATCAGCGGCGTAGCGGGAAGCTATGGCGAGCGCCTCGGCCACCGGCACGGTCCGATGGCGGCAGAGTGGCACGATCCCGGCCACAGGGCGCCGGTCTACCGTTACGATCAAGCGTTCACCGCCCTCGACCCGACGAAGCACCTCGCCGACCGTGTTTCGCAAGTCGCGGACCGACATAGAAATGGACGCTTACTTATCGTAGCACATAAGGCCACATAAGGCCACATGTGGCCAAGTGGAGACGATGGGACTCG
>JAJZNG010000032.1:27315-31711 GCA_021847945.1 Actinomycetes bacterium
CCACCGATCCGACCGACAACCCCGACCAAACCGCCCCCACGTCGGCGTCTCGCGCCGTGACAAAAATGGTGGAGACGATGGGACTCGAACCCACGACCCCCTGCTTGCAAAGCAGGTGCTCTAGCCGGCTGAGCTACGTCCCCGGGTCGGTACGGCTTGTGCGGTGCGCACGCAGCACAAAGCATACCCCGCTCGGCTGCCCTCGGGCTACACCGGGGAGCCAGAGCCTGCTAGGCGCCTAGCGATGCGAAGAAACTCCACATTACGGACTGGGCAGAGGGAGTCGGTCCTGACGTCTCCGGCCAAGTGTGGTTGTCGCCTTGGTAGACAACCTCTGCGACCTGTCTGGCCCCCTGACATTCTCCCCACAGCGTCTCGGTCGCCGTCCCCAGCACCCTCGTAACGGCCGCTTGGCTACAGCCGTCGGCGCTTCGGTAGTCAGCTACGAGCTCGTCGACCGTCGGCTCCGTGTAGCCGTTCTGAACGACGGGAATGCCGGAGATCGCCGTACCAGGGTCTGCGCTGCCGGCCATTACCAGCACCGACTCCGAAGCGACCGTAGGGCAGTCCGAGGTCCGAGTGGCTCCGTAGACTGCTACCGCGGCGAACTGGGAGGGATTCTGACACGCCAACATCATCGCTAGCTTCCCGCCATTCGAGTATCCGGCCAGGTAGACCGACCCTTGGGAGGCCCCAGGCTGGGAGGCCTTGACCTGCGAGATAACGGCGTTCACGAAACCGGCATCGTCTATGTGGTCGGTCGCCGGCGTCCCACAACAAGCCCCAGCGTTCCAGTTGCCGTCCAGGTACTCCGGGTAAACGAGGATCGCCGGGCTAGCGACCTGACGGAAGTCTGCCCGCGCGACCTCCACGCCGACTGTGGTGCAACACCCGCCGAGCTCGACGACGACTGGCAGCTGACCAGCAGAGACCAGTCCGGGCGTGAAAACCATGTAGTTTCTCTTGAGCCCGTCGAAGGTCATCGAATAGGTTTTCGATGACCACTTGATCTCAGTCCCGGTAGGGGTCGACCTGGCTCCTGCCGAGGTCGAAGCCTGCGGCACGGCGGAGGCACCTGTGCGCTCGCTGCGAGCCGCTGCTACGGCGTGGGGCATCGACCCGGCGTGCGACGCTGCGTTAGTCAAAGTTGGATCGCCCACAAGGACAGCTGCGAGCACTAATACTCCGGCGGCCAGCAGGACCACCAGATAGGCGAGGCCGCGCTTCCTCCTGTCTTGCCCCAGTTCGCGCCGACCGCTCATCCCAACACCGCAGGAGCTGCATCGCCGCTAGTCGCCACGCCAGCGATGTGCGGCGTAGCAACATTCGCTATGACGGCTACGTCTCTTGCTACAGCCGAGCCTGAAACTACCGTAGCCGGCCTCTTCGTAGCGCGACGCCCGGTCAAAGCAAGACTCAACCTACTTCGACGCGCCAGCAATATCACTGCAGAGGTGACTGTGTAAAGGAATGGGACCATTCCAAAAGCAATCATGACTTCTACAAGTGGACTCGGGACACCGGACAAGAAGCTTGAAAGACCGCTCGAGACCGCAACGTCAAGGACGGCAGATAGAAGCAGGGGGTGGGCAAGGTAAACCCCGAAAGACACGTCCGACGATCTCTCCAGCCAGGCGAGGCGAGCGGCCGAAGCCCTTTCGGCGAGCCACATTCCCAGGGCGAATTGGGACAGCGTTGCGGCTACCACCTCGATCACGTTGGCCGGCTGGAACACAGCGCTGGCCTTGATCGGAGCGTACCCGAGAACCTCTACGTTGAACGCGTACACCCCAAGGCCGACTATCGCCGCACCGGCCATCGACAAGCCGGCGAGGCGGTAGTGGGACCTAACCCACGCCGACACGGCATCGAAGTGCGCCGCGGCAGCGACGCCTCCCACCACGTAGAAGCTGTAGCTGAACAGCCACGAGCTTGGATGTTCGAACCATATGCCGAGCACAGGAGGACGCCAGCCATACTCAGCAGCGCCGGTGAAAGCGAGCTGCACGACGCCGGTGACAACCAATGCCGGCGTTAGCGCCTTCGGCCAGCGCCGGAGTGCAGCCATGAGCGCCGGGAAAACGAGATAGAGCTGCATCGTCAACAACAAGAAGTACAAGTGGAAGTGAGCGTGGGCGTCGCTAAGGTCGACCACGAAGTTACCGAGCGAACTCCAAGTTGGGTGCACCTCGCCGTCAGCTACGAAGTAGATAGCGCTCCACGTGACGTACGGGACCAAGATGAGCGGGTAGCGACGCCACCAGAATGCTCGACGACCGAGAGGCCGGCGAAGGTAACTGTAGGTAAGCACGAACCCTGAGAGCATCAGGAACACCGATCGCGTCACATGTGCCAGCTGTAGGACACCGTTGGCTACAAGCGACGAGTCCGAGTTGGCGAAAGACGTCGAATGCACGAGGATGACGCCACCGATCGTGAGGAATCGGACGACGTCGATCGCTGCCAGATGACCTCTGGCCGCGCCTTCGAGCCGAGGAGCCGAAACGTCGCGCACCACCGAACCCACCTATTTATGTTCCGGCGGAGACCTGAATGAGCAGTGACTTGAACCTGAGAAGTAGCTGAAAAGCCCCGGCTAGGCCGAGCAACCTTTCGGCTGCCCGGCCGCTGGCCATAGGCTTAAATGAGTAAGCTTTACTTGCCCGACCACTGCGGGGGACGCTTTTCGATGAAAGCCGTGAGGCCTTCTTTCATGTCCTCGCTTCGCATGGCCTCCGCCATTCCCTCCCCGGAGAGACGCCAACCGGTGTCCTCGTCCTCGGTCATGGCGGCGTAGATCACCCTGCGGCTCGCCCTGACGGCGACGGGGGCGTTGGCTTCGATCTGGCGGGCCAGTTCCATCGCAGTACTAAGCGCCTGACCGGGATCGCAGAGCCTGTTGACCAAGCCGAAGTGGTAGGCGCGTTCGGCGTCGATTGGGTCACCGGTAAGGGCGAGCTCCATCGCTATGTTGAAAGGCACTTTGCGCGGCAAGCGAAACAGGCCACCACCGGCCGCCACCAAGCACCGCTTTACCTCAGGGATTCCGAATCGTGCTGTCGTCGACGCGACTATGAGGTCGCAGGACAGGCAGATCTCTGTGCCACCGGCGAGGGCGGGTCCGTCCACGGCGGCGATTATCGGCTTAGTCCTTTCCCGCTTGGCGATGCCGGCGAACCCTCCTCGCTCTGTACCCAGATCGGCACCCCGGCCAGCGTTGATCTCTTTCAGGTCCGCCCCGGCGGAGAAGACCGGCGGTACACCGGTGAGAACTCCCAGCCAAAGCGAATCGTCAGCTTCGAGACGGTCTATGGCCTCCTCGATCCCCCTGGCCACTTCGCCGTTCACGGCGTTTCGGGCCTCCGGTCGGTTTATTGTGATGACAGCTACATGGCCGTCGACGGCGTAGTCGATTGTCGCCACAGCAGCCTACTTGGGGCCGAGACGGGCAGCGCCGTCGATGCGGATGGTCTCGCCGTTCATGTAACTGTTAGTCACCAGCTCCAATGCGAGGGAGGCGAACTCGTCGGGCTTGCCGAGCCGGTCGGGGAAGATCACGTCCTTCTTCAGTTTGTCCTTGAAAGCCTCCGAAGCCTCACCGGAGCCGTAGATAGGCGTGTCGATTAGCCCAGGGGCGATGGTGTTGACACGGATTCCGACCACACCTAGGTCGCGTGCGATCGGGAGTGTCATACCTACGACTCCACCTTTCGAAGCGGAGTAGGCGGCTTGGCCGATTTGTCCGTCGAAGGCCGCTAGAGAGGCCGTGTTCACGATCGCCCCCCTTTCGTTGTCCTCGAGGGGTTCGGTGAGACTCATGGCTGTCGCGGCGAGGCGGATGCAGTTGAAAGTCCCGATCAGGTTGATCTGTATCACCTTGGCGAAGTAGTCAAGGTTGAAAGCCGATTCGTAGGTGCCGTCCTTGCCGATGGTCCGGCTAGCCGCCCCTATGCCAGCGCAGTTGACCAGAGAACGAAGCGGGCCGAGCTCTTTGGCGGCCTCGACTGCTGCTATCACCTCTTCGGTGTTGGTGACGTCCGCTTTCACGAACACACCGCCCACCTCCTTGGCGAGGGATTCTCCCTTCTCCTCTTGCATATCGAGCACGACGACTCGGGCCCCTCTCTGGGCGAGTCTGCGCACGGTCGCCTCACCCAACCCGGAGGCACCCCCGGTGACTATTGACGAAGTTCCTTGAATGTCCATGCCCGAACGATAGGCTACGGCGAACCTGGTTGTCATGTGAGAGCCTGACAGGACAAGACCGGGTGACCCGTAAACTCGCCCGTAGTGAAAGCAAGGTTGCGATCAGATGGCGTCTAGGTGACGCTCGGGACGGCGGGGCGCTGGAAGGAGCCCTTGGAGTCATTGTTGTCTCGAAGCACGCCGGCTGACA
>JAJZNG010000113.1 GCA_021847945.1 Actinomycetes bacterium
CTGAGCGCACAGTTCTGCTCCAAGTGCGGCGGCGCGATCGAGGCCCAGACGATCGGGGACCGGCCCCGTGACGTCTGCTCTGCGTGTGGCACGGTCTTTTACCAGAATCCCCTTCCCGCCGCGGGTGCCCTGGTGCTCGACGATCTGCGCAGGTCCAGGAGAAGGCGGCGCATCGAGGATTTCGACGTCGGCGAAGCCGTCTACAAGGTGTACGTGACGGCCATAGTCGGAGGGATCTCGGTGTGGTTTGCGGCTCAAGCGGTCGGCGGAAGGCGGGTTGCCCCGCATGTGGTGGCCCAGGCGCTTCTCGACGGGCCCCGCCTGGTGGGAGCTTGCGTCGCAGTGGTGGTGCTGGTCGGTCTGCGTTCCGGGCTTCGCGGTGGCCCGCTGGCACTCGAGTCGGCTTTCGTTCGTCACGTCCTGCTCGCTCCTGTCGACCGCAACGCCGCTTTGAGAGTTCCGGCGTGGCGTCTGGTGCGCTTCGGCTCCGCCGCGGCGTCGGGCGTCGGGGCCGTGGCCGGCCTCCTCGCCTACCGGAGGCTGGGCGGTAACTGGGCGGCGTGGGCGGCGTGCGGCGCCGTCGTAGCCTCACTCGCCGTAGGCGCCGGTCTCGGCACGGCGATGTTGGTGTCAGGTCGCGGAACCAGCCGGCGATCCTGCGGGGTCGCCGCGACCGTGGTGGCCGGCTGGTCGCTGGCGGACGTGCTCAGCGGGTCGTCCACGTCGCCGGCGACCCTCCTCGGCGAGATCGCGTTCTGGCCGCTGCGTCTCAACCCGGTGGGCCTGGTCGGAGCGGGCCTGGCGGTTGGCGTGGTCTTGGCTGGCGTGGCGTCGGTGGGTGGCACGTCGTTGGAGGCCTCGGCTCGGCGGGCGAGTCTCGTCGGGTTGATACGTTTCGCTGTCACCGTCCGCGATCTGCGCACGGTCGTACTCCTACGTCGCCAACTAGCCCAGGAGACTCCCAGGAGACGCCCGTGGCTTGGAAACCGGACTTTCAGGTGGGTGCATCCGGGGAGTCCCGGCACCCCACCCCCAAGTGCGGGTGCCGCTCTGGGTACGAGCGCCGCTGTCGGTGCGAGTGCCGCTGTGGGTACCGGCGGGCGGCTCGTCCTGGCGGCCGGCTGGACGCGGGCGTGGAGGGGGATCCTGCGTTTCCCCGCGGGCAGGCTGGCGAGAGTCGCCGCGCTGAGCGTCATCGCCGGGGCCGCCGCGTACGGTGTCTGGGACGGCACGACCCCCCTGATCTTCGTCGCGGGCCTTGCGCTGTTCGTAGCCGGCCTGGACGTGACAGAACCTCTAGCGCAGGCGGTCGACCATCCATGGGCGACTGACAGCTATCCGCACCCGAGGGGCGCCTTGATGCTCGCGCTGTTACCGGCCTGCGCAGTGGCGATGGTGGCGGTGGGGTTTCTCGGGGCGATAGCCGCCTGGGCGTTGAGCGGGGCGGGGGCGTCAGCGTTGGAGGTCGCCGCGGTCGTCTGGGTTCCCGCCTCCCTAGCCGGGGTCGCCGGTGCGGCGATAAGCACTATCCAAGGGGCGCAGCCGACGTTCAAGGCGAGTGATTTCATGCTCCCCCCGGAGTTTCTCGGGGCTCGGATCGCCTTGAGGCTCCTTTGGCCTCCTCTGGTCTCCACCGCTGGCCTGGTGCCTCTGCTCGCCGCCCGTTCGGCGAGGTCCGACCCTGCGGGGGCTGCCGCGTCAGCTTCCCTTGGGGTTGTCGTCCTCCTCGCCGTTGTGGCACTTTGGGTGCGCCACCACGACACGCTGCACCAGGCGGTCACAGCGAGCCTTGAGGGCCCAAACGGCCCGGGGAGGCGCTGATGAGCCGCCAACGTGACGCTACGCTCATGGCTACTTCACAGCTGAGCAAAGCCTACGGCGATTTGGTCGCCCTGCAGCCCGTCGACTTGGCGGTGACGGCGGGACAGAGGGTAGCCCTGATAGGCAGAAACGGCTCGGGAAAGTCCACCCTGCTCAAGATGGCGGCCGGCCTGCTCGAACCGTCGAGCGGCACGGTCACGGTGGGCGGGTACCCGTCCGGGTCGATCGAGGCCCGCACGGCGCTGTCGTACCTGCCCGACGAGCCGGTGCTCTACGACGACCTTTCTGTCATCGAGCACGTGGAGTACACGTGCAGGCTCCACGCCAGCGTCGGCTGGGAGGAGCGGGCTGTTCGACTGCTCGAAAAGCTGGGGCTCCTCGAAAGAGCGGAATCGCTCCCATCGACCTTCTCCCGTGGGTTGCGTCAAAAGACGGGGACCCTGCTAGCCCTGGTCAGGCCGTACTCGCTGCTGCTCGTCGACGAGCCTTTCGTAGGCCTGGACCCGTCCGGCCGGGACACGTTCGTCGAGCTCACCGAGGAGGCCGCGCAAGGCGGAGCTGCAGTCGTGGTAGCAACCCACCAGTTGGACTATGCGATGAGAGCGGACCGCTGCATCGCTCTTCGGGACGGGGTCAGGGTCTACGACGGTCCGCCCGGCGACGTCGACCTCGCTGCGCTCGTAGACTGACACCGTCGCGCTCAGCGGCCGGGGCGGGACGGTCCCCGGGTTGCCCGACAGGGCGAAGGGCTTATGCTTTATCCCTGGCTGAATGCGCCAGGTCGGCGTGACGTGTACAACGAAGGGATACAGGATCCATGAGCCGCATTCTGATCAGCGGGGGAACCGTCGTCGCCGCTACGGGCTCCTTCCCCGCGGACGTTGCGATCGACGGGGAGCGGATCGTGAGCCTGTTTGAGCCTGGCTCGACCCTCCTCGGCCACTTCAACGCTGACCGGGTGATCGACGCCACGGGGAAGCTCGTCGTGCCGGGCGGCGTGGACGTTCACACTCACATGGAGATGCCCTCCGCTGGCACGGTGTCCGCCGACACTTTCGAGACCGGAACTCTCGCTGCCGCCTGGGGCGGCACGACGACGATCGTCGACTTCGCCGGGCAGGCACGCGGCTCGGGACTGCGACAGGCGTGGGAGGCGGAGATGGCCAAAGCGGAAGGCCGCTGCGTCATCGACTTCGGCCTCCACATGATCGTCAGCGACGTCAACGATTCGTCGCTCGCCGAGATGGACGGCATGGTCCAAGAGGGCGTGACGAGCTTCAAGCTCTTCATGGCCTACCCGGGCGTGCTGTACTCCGACGACGGTCAGATCCTCCGGGCGATGCAAAAAGCAGCGCAGTGCGCGGCGACGATCATGATGCACGCAGAGAACGGCATAGCCATCGACGTGCTGGTCTCGCAGGCTTTGCAGCGCAACGAACGCGATCCCAAGTACCACGCGTCCAGCCGGCCGTCGATCTTAGAAGGCGAGGCGACCCACAGGGCGATAGTGCTAGCCCAGGTCGCCGGCGCCCCGCTTTACATAGTGCACCTCTCGGCGGCGGAGGCGCTCGCCGAGGTTGTAGCAGCACGCGACGCCGGTGCGCTCGTTCACGCCGAGACCTGCCCTCAGTACCTGTTCCTCTCCGCGGGATCTTTGGACCAGCCCGGCTTCGAAGGTGCGAAGTTCGTGTGCTCGCCGCCCCTTCGGGGATCCTCCCATCACGAAGACCTGTGGCGGGGCCTGGCCGGCGGCGACCTGAGCGTCGTGGCCACCGACCACTGCCCGTTCTGCTTCAAGGGCCAAAAGGAGGTCGGCCGTGGCGACTTTTCTCGCATCCCGAACGGACTTCCCGGCGTCGAGCACCGGATGGAGCTCATCTACCAGGGGGTAGTCGAAGGTCGGATCAGCCAGGAGCGCTGGGTGGAGCTTACCTCTACAGCCCCGGCGCGGCTGTTCGGGATGTACCCGGCGAAAGGCGTCATCCAGCCCGGAGCGGACGCCGACCTGGTCGTGTTCGACCCTACGACGGTCCACACCGTGAGCGCCGCGAGCCATCACATGGCTGTCGACTACTCCTGCTACGAGGGCCTGGACCTGACCGGCCGGGTTGAGACGGTCTTATCACGCGGCAGGGTCCTAGTCGAGCGCGGAGCGTTCGTCGGGGCGCTCGGCGGCGGCCGCTACCTGAAACGGGCGGCGCCTCCCGCCCACCTGTAGCCGCCGCCCACCCGTAGCCGCCCCAGGTTGCCCGGGACTCAGGCCGGGTCCCTGCGCATGGTGTAGAGCGGCGGACCGCCCGGGACCGGAATCAGATGGCCGACCAGGTCGTAGCCGAAACGTCGGTAGTAGGCGATGTTCTGCGGCTTCTGCGTTTCCAGGTAGCAGCCAACGCCTTCCTCGCCGGCGGTTCGCAGCATGTCAGCTTGGAGCAGGCCGCCGATGCCGCGCCGCTGCGCCAGGGGGTCCACGACGAGGAGCTGCAAGTACCACAGCCGTTCCTTGGGGTGTGCCTGGTCGATCGCGAGTAGGTAACGCACGCCTGCGGGGATAGCTTGCGGCCTGAGAGCCATGGCTCGAAGGGCGCCGGCCATCTGACGGGCCTGCGAGGTAGCTGGAAGTGGATAGCTGTCAGGGTCGAGCACTACCGACACGCCCATGAGACGGCCGTCACTGTCGCGGGCGCCGAGGAGGTGAGCGTGAGGTCCCGCCGCGGCGATGCTCGCCCGGAAGAAGATCGCCAGCCCCCGCGCCCGGGTGATCCCCCGTGAGTCGAGGTATTCGAAGAACGGGTCGTGGAAGAACGCCCGCGCTGCGACCATCGCCGCCTCGTCGAGCTCGGAGCCCGACGGCGAGATCCGCCCGATGCGCACTCCCGCGCGTACCTCCAGGTCCGTCTGGTCGAGAGCTGGGCGTTCGTCGCCGCTCACGGCCTTACCTCGAAGTATGCGTTGACCGGGTCGGAGAAGTCGTGCACCTCGAAAGTCGAGAATCCGGCTGACCGGCACATTTCCTCGGCTTTAGCCCGGGTCATTCCGAGCGTGCCGAGACCGGCCCCGTCTGGCTCAGACAGCGCCGAGGACATGCAGGTGGCTACCGAGGTGGAGTACATCAAGGCGAGGACCGGGTTCCTTGCGTTGTCCGCCCAGGTCTCTCCTGCCTTTATCTCTTTGATGAGCCACACCCCGTCCGGTCGCAGGCTCCTTTTTATGGCTCGGGCTGCCTCGGCAGGCCTCGGCATGTCATGCAGGCAGTCCAAGGTCAAAACCAGGTCGAAGGTTTGCTCGTCGGGAAGTCCCTCGGCCGGCTCGCGGTGGAACGACACGTTGGCCGCGCCGGACTCGACGAGGCGCCGCTCGGCGATGTCAATCGCGTGTGACGACGGGTCGTAGCCTTCCACGAAACTGTTCGGGTACGCCTCGGCGATAGCGAAAACGGCGAGGCCGGTACCACAGCCGACGTCGACGACCTTGGCGCCCGCCTCGAGACGGTCGTGCAACCCGGGGATGGACGGCAGTATCTCCGCTACGAGCGCGAGGCGTGTCCACGGGCCGAGCATGCGTTCCACCTGGTGCGCGGCGGCCGGTCCGAGCTCGTCGTAGGTCAGCCCGATGCCGCTTCGGAACGCCTCGGCGAGACGGTCGACGACCTCGGGAGCGGCGGAGTAACCGTGGAAAGCTCCTGCTGCGAACCACAGGCTCGCCCGGTCGTCGGCGAGCACCGGCACGGCTTCGGGTGGCAGTTCGAAGTTGACACCGTCAACGCTGCGCACCAGGCCAGCCGCAGCCTGGGACAAGAGCCACTCGTGCACCCACCGTTGCGACGTGGCGGTGACCTGCGCGAGCTGCGACGCGTCGAGGGTGCCGGCCCCTGCCATCGCCCGGTAGAGGCCCAGGCGGTCCCCGAGGTGAACCATCAGCGAGACCATTTCACCCTGCTTGTAGCGCCACACTTCCAGGGCGAACCGCCTCACTTTGTCCACGTCGAGCGGTGCCCC
>JAJZNG010000052.1 GCA_021847945.1 Actinomycetes bacterium
ACCGAACGCAGCGGAGCTTGCTCCGGTAATGATACCCCCGACGCCGTCGACGAACCGGGCGGAGCAGGTGTTGTCCGACACGACGACTCCGCTAAGGGTCATGGTCCCGTCGTTTGCTATACCCCCAGCGCAGGTGTCGGAGCCGGTGGACGTGTTGGCCGTGACGGACCCGCCGGTCATGGAGAGTGTCGCCCTATTGTTATTGTAGATGCCGCCTGCGCCGACGACGTCGTGGTCGGCGGTGTTCCCGGTGACGTCGACGTTGGTGAGGGTCAGAGCTCCGGCGTTGTCGATGCCCCCCGCCCCTTCGAACTCGCCGACGCCCGTGCCGCCGGTGATCGTCAGGTCCGACAGGGTGACCGTACCAGAGTCGACCGCCACCGCGGGGCCGCCCGAGGTGCCTTGGAGGATAGTCCCCGGACCTGCGCCCTGCAGGGCGACGCTCTGGCTGATGACGAGCGTGCCCGTGTAGGTGCCGGCGGGGATCATTATCGTCGAGGTTCCTGTAAGCACCGCCGCGTGCAGTGCGCCGGCGAGGCTGCAAGGTTCCGCCACGCTGCAAGAGCCGCCCGGGGCTCCGCCGTTTGCGGCAACGTGGAGGACTCTCGGTCCGCTAGGACCGGAGATACCGGCGGAGGCGACCAACCCGCCGGCTAGTAGGGCTGTCGCGGCCGCGACGGCCCACCGCCGGGTCCGGTTGCTTCGCATGGGGGCGGAGCCGGTTCCGCTGGCCTTGTCGACCGGCGTGTTAGGCGTGGGCGGCTTTGTCATACCATGACCTCTATCCTGGCCTTGGTGGCCTGCGGGTTGCAGTCTGCGACGGTTTCGCCCGGGCGGTCCGGGCCGCCCTGTCGGGCTGCTCTCGCTGCGGCGGCGACCTGCTTTGCCTTGAAACCCGGGTCGGTCGGGCAGAGCGTCGCCGCCCGGCCGTAGGCGTGGGCGGCCCCGGCGTAGTCACCCAGTTGGAACTGGCAGAAACCCACGGCGTCCCAGGGCATCTCGGCGAGCAGGCGAAGGTCGTAGGCTGGATCACCGGGTTCAGCGGGTTGCGCAGCGAGGTCGATGATCCCTTGGAGGACCTGAAGCGCTTGGCTATAGCGGCGTTTGGCCATCAGCGACCTCGCGTAGGTCCATGCAACGACGAGATTGCGAGGGAACGCGGCGAAGGCTTCTTCCACAAGCCCTATGGTGTCCTCGCCGCGTCTCGCCCGGAGGCGGATCAAGTCGACGTAGGCCAGGCTTGCCAGAGGGTCGGCTGCGGGCATCCTCCGGGCGAAGTCGACGGTGTCGACAAGTACTTTCTCGGCTCCGTCGGGGTCGCCGAGGCCGTCAAGGACCCGGGAGATGTGGTGGCGGGCGAAGAGGTTCGACGGGTCCGCTTCAACCTGGCGGCGTAGGAGCGGCAGGTTGCGCTTGTGCTTTGCGGTCTGGTCACCCTCGTAGCCGACGTGAAGGAGCCGAAGCTCCGCCAGGTCGACTCTCTTGGAGTCCTCTTCGGCGACGCGGTGAATGGCCGGGACCACCCTCTCGTGGATGACACCGTCGAAGCGGATACGGCGGTCGTTTCGCCACAGCCGGTACTCGCGGTAGGCGCTCGCCGTCGACACGGGGGAGAGCCACAGCCTGTACGCGACGACGTCCGGGTCTTCGAGAAGCCCGGGCAGGTCGACGCGGTCGGCGTCGGCGAGACGTTCGTCGGCGTCGATGTAGAGCACCCAGTCACCGGTGGCCTGGTCGAGCGACACGTTGCGGGCCTCGGAGAAGTCGTCGCCCCACGGGTGGTGAACGACTTTCGCGCCGTACTCCTCGGCTATGTCCACGCTGTCGTCGACGGATCCGGTGTCGACTACCACTATCTCGTCGACGACGCCTCGAAGCGACTCGAGGCAGGCACGGAGATGGCAGGCTTCGTCGCGCACGATCATCGCAGCGCTGAGCGTCTGGGGGCTCACAGTGCTCCCGCAGGGAACGGCCGGCCCGAGGCTGGGAGACTTCCGGGACCCATCGTCGGCTCAGCCGATGGTCTGGTTCGACGCGAACTGGTTGGGGAAGTACTGATTGGGGAACGTCTGGTTGGGGAAGTACTGATTAGGGTAGGTCTGGTTGGGGAAGAAGGAGGCAAAACGTTCTTGGTTTCCGAAGACGAGGTCCGGGTCGGTCCCAGTCTCATCGTCGGACGTGGGAGTGGCGTAGGCGGCGTCGAGGGCGAACGAGGCAACCACGGGAGCGGCGAAGCCGATCAGCGCCATCCGCTTGAGGAACGTCCGCCTCGACAGGCCTCGGTCGCCCGGCGGGCCCCCTACACCGCTTTCAGCTTCCAACGACTTCTCCGATCGCTCAGCTTACCTAGATCAGCGTACCGCTCGGGTGTTAGAAGTTCAAGAGCCTGGCGGGTGGACGACGAGGCCTTCGCGGTCGAGGGCGGCGACGCAATCCTCGACCAAGGAGACCGGAGGCTCGGGGAGGCCGAACAGGTCGGCCAGCTCGACCGCGATACCGATGGTGTCGCGCGTCCCGTCGCAGAGCTCGAGGATCACCGCTGCGCTTGAGTTGAGAGCGTGCACGCGCCCTCGGCTTTGCTCGTAGACGACGACCCCTTCGTCTGTCTCGGTTATCTCCAGACCGGCGGCTCTTAACGGAGCGGACGCCACCTTGATAGCACTGTCGCCTTCTTCCAAAGTATCTGGCCTCCAGCCCGGCGCAGGCGTCAGGTCAGGCTCGCCGGGCAGCCCTATTGTAGGCATCCGCTCGCTTCGCGACATCCCGCCCCTTCGGGTTACCTGAGCTACGGCCAGCGTGGTTCTCGACAGCGTCGCGGAACGCTGCGCCAACCGCTTGTGGGCTGTAGGCGGCCTGCATGCCCACCGCTCGGGCGCGGACGTCGTCGAAGCCCTCCCGTCGAAAGCGGAAGACCTCCCGCAGGAGGCTCGCTGCGTGGTCGACGTCGGGAGCCGCCCAACGCTGGTCGGGCGTGACGCCCAGCGTAGCGCTGGGATCCTCGGCGGGGATCAGCTCGAAGCGCACCAGGTGAGGGGAGCCTTCAAGGTAGTCGAGGTGCCCGCCCCAGCCGGTGGTGACCACCGGGTTGCCGGCGGCTGCCGCGTCGAAAGCCCCGACACCCCACCCTTCCCCCCGGCAAAGCGACACGTAGCAGTCACCTCGGCGGTGCAGTGCTGCTATCTGGCGGTCTGAGACGCCGGCGGTCACCAGCCTGATCTCCGCAGCAGAGCTGTGCCTGCCGACGATCCTCGCCAATGCCAGGGCTGTGCTTCCCGGCGCGAGCGCCCCGGAGCGCGCCGCCCGGTGACCGTAGCGGTCGGCCCGCGAGGTCTTTACTACCAGCAGCACCGGGTCGGAGCGACGAAAGGCCCGCAGGTAGGCTTCGATCGTGGCGTCAACCCCTTTGCGGTGGGTCCAGTCGGCGATCGTGTAGAAGACGAAACGGTCGTCTTCTACACCCCACAGCGGGTCGAGCCGGGCCGGCTCGCAGGTCGACACGGCGTGGGGGACCACCTCGATCGGTGCGGCCGTTGCGGAGGCGGCGAGGGCCTGCGCCGAGAACTTCGACGGCACGACGACCAGGTCGGCTGCGTCGAGGCATTCGCGCCAGTGGGAGGGCGGCTTGTCGGTCTCCCACGCCGTGTGGCCTACCAGGAACGCCTCCCGGCAGGAGGCCCTCAAAAGCGGGTAATACTCGGGTACGTGATGGGCGACCACGACGTCGCCGGGTCGAAGATGGGTGTCGAAAGGGTCGTAGCCGAGCGGCACTGCGTAACCCAGACCCCAGCGGGGGCTGGGGATCATGGGAGTCCAGTCGACTTGGACTCCGTTCATCTCTAATGCGTGTAGGGCCCTTCGTGCGGCGGTGCCGTAGCCTGAGTCCTCGTCGGGGGACAAGTACAGCCACGGCCGGCCGGACGTTTCTCGGCTTGTCCCGGGTTGCCTGTCGGGACCTGTTTGAGCTGCGACCGACCGGCCGGCGGCTGGGGCGGGCATGTACGGGCGGGTGAGCGTTGCGAGAGTGGTCGTCGCTCGGCGCAGGGCGGAAGGCGTGCACCAGCCGGCGTGCACCGGGGTGAAATCACGTCTTCGGCTATCCCACCAAAGATGCGCCCACAGGTGCACGCTTATGGTGCCGCCGGGCACCGGCCTGCCGGCGAGCAGTAGGCCGTACAGGCTTGCCGGGTCTATACCAAAAGGGTAGAAGGTGGCTTCGGCTTCGACGTGCACGTCGTCGGGCATCTCGACGCCCAGGCGGTGCGCGAGAGCTCCGCTGTGGTTGCTCCACGTCCCGTCCAGGGCCGACGCCATCTTGTGACGCCATGCTCTTGCGAAGCGCGACCCGGGCTCGGACATCATGAGGGCGTTGCAGAGCGACGGGCCGGTCTCGCCCGTGAGAGGGTTGGTGACTGGGGGTTCCTCGCCGATCACGAACGGCTTTTCGTACAGGTCCGGCGGTGGCCTTCGCAGGAAGATGGTGTCGATGTCCGCGTAGATGCCGCCGTGCGCGAGGAGTGCGTCCAACCTGACGAAGTCGGCGTGATGTGCGTAAAGGTAGCGTTCAGGAACGACTCCCGAGCTGTAGTCGGCGTGCTCGACTGCTGCGACTAGGCCGACTTGCATCGGGGTCACGTGAGGGGCGATTCGGTCCCACCAGGGGCCCCAGGGCTCGTAGTGGTAGTGGAAGTAGATGGTGTCGGGCTCTAGGACCCGACGGGCGGACTCGACGGCGACGTAGTGCAAGAAGTGCATCGGCTCGTCCTGGGCGCGCAGGCCGAACACGAAGTGCACAGTGTTGGGTATCACCTCGCCGGCCTGCCCGTCGTCGCCGGCCGCCCCCTCGCCGGCCGGCCGTTCGCCTCCGCCCTGGCGATCAGCTCCGCCATCTGCGTGCGCGCAGCGGCCGGGCTGTAGCGCCGGCTAACGAGCTCGAATGCGTTCGCTGCGAGACCTTCGCCGAGGGGGCGCCGCTCAAGAACTCGTGCAGCGAGCCGGGCTAGGTCGCCGGGACTTTCACCTACGAGGAGGTGCTCGCCGTGTGTCACTTCGAGGCCTGCCGCTCCCGCCGGGGTCGTCACCACCGGGACCCCGGCTGCGAACGCTTCGAGCAGCTTGATCCGCGTCCCGCCGGCGAGCGCGATCGGGGCGACGACGACCCCTGCACGCCTGTATTGCACGCCGAGGTCGTCTACGAATCCGGTCAGCGTCACCGCGTCGCAAGCCTCGAGCCCGCCGAGCGGCCCGGCCGGGTTGTAGGGTCCGACGATGACCGCCTCCACTTTGCGTCCAGCTTCGCGTCGCAGGTCGGGCATGACCTCCAGGGCGAGCCGGGTGGCGGCGTCGACGTTGGGCTGGTAGGTGAGGTTCCCCACGAACAGCACCGTCGACCGGCCGTCCTGGTAGGGCGGGCGGTGCGCCGGCACGGTCACGGTGTTAGCGACCGTCACGACTTCGATTCCGTGGCGGCGCGACATTTCCGCCGCTTCCCGTGGTGACGCTGCGGAGAAGGCCGACACTCGCGGCACCACGGCCGTCATGAGCCGCCTGACGTTCGCCGCCCCCTCGACATCGCCGGAGCTTTCGAGGAAGGCTTCGTCGTCGTCGTCCAAGTCGACTGCAACCCACGCGGATCCGATCGTCTCAGCGAGAGCTATCGCGGCCGGCGCCAGGTAGCTGCGCACGGCTAACACAGGGGTTAGCCGT
>JAJZNG010000136.1 GCA_021847945.1 Actinomycetes bacterium
GCGCATCTCGAGACCGGCCACTACTTCAACCCTCACGCACAGCGCATCACCGAAGCCCGCGCGCGGGGGGCGAAAGTGATCGTCGTCGACGTACGCCTGTCCAATACCGCAACGCACGCCGACTATTGGATCTCCCCCCGTCCCGGTTCCGAGGCGGCTATCAACCTGGCTATCGCACGTCACATAATCACCACGGGCCGCGCCAACTGGGACTTCCTCCGCCAGTGGTACAACTGGGAGGAGTACCTGGCAGCCTGCCGGCCTGACGGGCCGCAGACCTTCGATGCTTTCCGCGAGGCGCTGGGCGAGCTCTACGACGAGTTCAGCTTCGAGTACGCGTCGGCGGAGTCGGGAGTCGACGCCGGAGTCCTCGCCGAGGTGGCGGAGGTCGTGGCCGGCGCCGGAACCGCCTTCTCCTGCCACTCGTGGCGTTCCGCCGCGGCAGGGAACCTCGGGGGATGGCAGGCGAGCCGGACACTGTTTTTCGTCGCCACTCTCCTCGGGGCCGTTGCGACTCCCGGCGGGACGTTCCCCAACGCTTACAACAAGTTCGTCCCCAAACCCATTCACACTCCGCCGCACCCCCACGTGTGGCAGGAGCTGTCGTGGCCCGTCGAGTACCCACTCGCGCAGAACGAGCTGAGCTTCCTGCTGCCGCATTTCCTAAAAGACGGGCGGGGACGTCTCGACACCTATTTCAGCCGGGTGTACAACCCGGTTTGGACGAACCCCGACGGGATGTCGTGGATGGAGGTGCTGAGCGACCCGGACAAGGTCGGCTGCTACGTCGCTCTCACCCCCACCTGGAACGAGTCGGCTTACTTCGCCGACTGGGTCCTGCCGATGGGTCACGCGTCGGAACGCCACGACACGCACTCCTACGAGCAGTACGACGGCCAGTGGGTCGGCTTCCGCCAGCCGGTGCTGCGCGCTGCGCGTGAACGGCTCGGCGAGACCGTTACCGACACCCGCCAGGTCAACCCAGGCGAAGTCTGGGAGGAGAACGAGTTCTACATCGAGCTCTCCTGGCGTATCGACCCCGACGGGACCCTGGGTATCCGCCAGTACCACGAGTCCAAAGCCAAGCCGGGCACGAAACTGACAGTCGACGAGTACTACGGCTGGATGTTCGAGAACTCCGTCCCGGGCCTGCCCGAAGCTGCCGCAGCCGAAGGCCTGACACCTCTCGGCTACATGCGACGCTACGGCGCGTTCGAGATATCCGCCGGACTCGGAGCGCGCTACTCGGAGGAAGTACCCGACCAGGAGCTCGTCGACGTTTCAGTCGGGCCGTTCGGGCGGGTTTACACCGCAACGCCGAAACCAGCCGACTCGAACATCGTTCCCATGGGAGCACCGGCCGCGGACGAGGCGGGCCGGCGGCCTGTCGGCGTGATGGTCGACGGGACGGTCAGGCGTGGGCTTCCCACCCCCTCCGGACGTCTGGAGTTCTACTCTTCGACGATCGCCGGCTGGGGCTGGCCGGAGCACGCCGTGCCCGGCTACATCAAGTCCCACGTGCATCCTGACAACCTCGCGGACGGGGAGATGGTGCTCCTGTCCACTTTCAGGCTCCCGACTCAGATCCACACCCGCTCCGCCAACTCCAAGTGGCTCGACGAGCTGTCGCACACCAACCCGGTGTGGATAAACCCTTCCGACGCTGCCCGGCTGGGCGTGTCGGCCACAGGCGATCTGGTACGGGTAAGCACCCACATCGGGTATTTCGTGGCGAAGGCGTGGATCACCGAGGGGATCAGGCCGGGAGTCGTCGCGTGCAGCCACCACATGGGCCGTTGGAAGCTGCTGGGACATGACCAGGTGCGCTCTGGTGGGATGATGGCCACCGTCGAGTTGGCCCACAACGGGGACGACTGGGACCTGCGCCAACGGGAGCAGGTCAAGCCTTACCAATCCGACGATCCTGACACGATGCGGATCTGGTGGTCCGACACCGGCGTGCACCAGAACCTCACCATGCCCGTCCACCCCGATCCGATCTCGGGGATGCACTGCTGGCACCAGGCGGTTCGGGTTACTCCCGCCAAACCAGGGGACCGCCACGGCGACGTCACCGTCGACACCGCCAAAGCCCGCGAGGTCTACAGGCAGTGGCTGGCCATGACCAGACCGGCCGGCAGCTTCTCCCCCGACGGGACCAGACGGCCAGCGTGGCTGATGCGCCCGCTGAAGCCAGCAGCGGAAACTTTCGCTCTTTCGTTCAACGCTTCAGCGTCGAACGGGTCGTGATCGCCGGATCGCAGCACGAAGCGCCGACCGAGCTAGACGACGGGCGCTGGGAGTTGCTGCGAGCACTCGGTTCTGTCGCCATGGAGAGCCCGCCGGCTTCGGACTCCTCTTGCGAGGCCCTCGGACTCCCCCGCTGGGAACGCTACGAGCACACGAACGTGTTCGTTCTGGACCTTCCGCCCCACGCGTCGGTGTACCTCGGCGGTGAAGGTGGTATCGGCGGGACTGTCGCCGACGCAGCTGCGGGGATTTGGAGAGCCATGGGACTGGTTCCACCGGACGAACCCGATCATCTGGGGGCTCTTCTGGCGCTGTATGCCCATCTGGGCGAAAGCGTCGCCCGCTGCACGACGGCAGCGGCCCCAGAGCGCCTCAGGCATGCGATGAGAGTGATCCTCTGGGAACACCTTTGGACGTGGTGCCCTTCGTATCTCGGTGCGCTCGCCGCAGGTCCAGCCGACGGATCCCCGGCCAAGGCTTGGGCGGCGCTGCTCGATGCAGCGTTGAAGCGCGAAGCGTCGTTGAGCGAGCCACCGTCGGTCCTTCCGTCCGTACTCGGTGAGGCTCCGGCGCCGATCAGCGCCGACCCGTCGCTCGACGAGCTTCTTGACACGCTCACCGCCACAGTCAGAAGCGGGTTCATCGTCACTTTCACCGACCTGTCTTCGGCTGCGAAGCAAGTCGGTGTCGGGTTACGCCGGGGCGAGAGACGCTTCGCTCTCCGCTCGATGCTCGAACAGGACCCTGGTGGGACCCTCTCGTGGATGGCCGAGCATGCGCGGCTATGGGAGTCCTGGCATACCGCCGCCTCGTTCGGCCCGGACGGAAACCCGGGACCCGGACAGCTCATCGCCGAATGGTGGGCGAGCCGCGCCGCTCACACCGCTACTGTTCTCGAAATGGTCGCTGGTACCAGCCGCGAGCGCTGATCCTAGGATCCGAGAGCGCCCCGCAATGCGGCCAGCCGGGCACGGTCCAAGGAGTACCAGACCCATTTGCCGAGCCTGTCGCCGTGCACCAGACCGGCTTCGCTGAGAATCTTCAGGTGGTGGGAAACGGTTCCCTGGCTCTTTGCTAGGGGTATAACGAAATCACATACGCAGATCTCTCCTTGCGGCGCCGCTGCGAGCATCGAGAGAACCCTGAGCCGAACCGGATCGCCGATGGCGCTGAAGCCCCGAGCCAGCTCCGCCGCCTCGACCGCTTCCAGAGGAGCCGCCAGGACGGATGGACAACAGACCGGCCCGGCTTCCTCTTCCGTCAGCGGTGTCGCAGAGTTGGGTTCAGCCACCTAATCTCCCATTGACAAACATGATTACATAGACAAGAATCAACACATCGATAGGTGTCGATACTACCCGGAGGTTACCTGTGTCCCGCGTGCAGCTTGCTTTGAACGTCGCTGACCTAGACGAGGCTATAGCTTTCTACTCGAAGCTCTTCGCTGCGCAGCCGGCGAAGATCCGTCCGGGTTACGCTAACTTCGCTATAAGTGATCCGCCCTTAAAGCTGGTCTTGATCGAGGATGCGAACCAGACGCCGGGATCGCTCAACCATCTCGGCGTGGAGGTGGCCAGCTCGGAGGAGGTAGCCGCAGCTTCGGCCCGCCTCGCAGGGGAAGGCTTGCCTACGCTCGTCGAAGAGCAGACTGCGTGCTGCTATGCCGTACAGGACAAGGTCTGGGTGGACGGTCCGGGAGGCGAGCCCTGGGAGATCTACGCCGTCACAGGGGATGCGGACACGCCCGCCGGGGCGCTGCGAAGCGCTGAGCCGGGCCAGTCGGCGTGCTGCTCCTCGCGTCCCGAGCCGGTCATCTTGTCCACTCTCACGGGATCATGACGCCGGCTGACTCGCCAGCGCTCAGGAGAATCGGCAAACAAGGTGGCTAACGCTGCCACAGCGCATAGAACCGATACTGCGGCGTCTGAGGTGAATGTCATAGCCAGGTTGTCGTTCCTGGACCGCTTCCTTCCCGTGTGGATCCTCTTGGCGATGGCGCTGGGTATCGGCCTCGGGCGGGCGATACCCAGCCTCAACAAGCACCTGAACGCTATACAGGTGACCTCGGGTACTTCGCTGCCCATCTTCATAGGGCTTCTGGTGATGATGTACCCCGTATTGGCCAAGGTCCGTTACGGACATCTCGACTCGGTCACCCGGGACAGGCGGATGCTGATCAGTTCCTTGATCCTCAACTGGCTCGTCGGCCCGGCGGTCATGTTCGCTCTGGCCTGGCTTACTCTGGCCGGCGAGCCAACCTACCGTACCGGGCTGATAATCGTCGGACTTGCCCGCTGCATAGCTATGGTTCTCATCTGGAACGACCTGTCGTGCGGGGACCGGGAGGCGGCGGCGGTCTTGGTGGCGTTGAACTCCCTGTTCCAGATCCTGATGTTCTCCGTGTTGGGCTACTTCTACCTTGAGGTGCTCCCCGGTTGGCTGGGCCTTTCGACGGTTGGGCTGCACCTGTCGATCGCCAGGATTGCCGAGACGGTTGCGATATTCCTGGGCGTTCCCCTGCTCGCAGGGTTTCTTACTCGCCTCGTCGGCGAGAAGGCCAAAGGACGCGATTGGTACGAGTCCGTGTTGCTGCCACGGCTCGGCCCGTTCGCCCTCTACGGGCTGCTCTACACGATCGTCATCCTCTTCGCCCTTCAGGGCCATACGATCACCTCCCGCCCCGGCGATGTGGCCCGCATCGCGCTTCCACTACTCGCCTATTTTGCGATCATGTGGTTCGGGGGATTCTTCCTCGGCCGGCGCCTCGGCCTCGGATACGAGCGGACCGCCACGCTCGCGTTCACCGCTGCAGGCAACAACTTCGAGTTGGCTATCGCTGTCGCCATCGGTGTTTTCGGCGTGACCAGCGGCGAAGCTCTCGCCGGTGTGGTCGGGCCGCTGATAGAGGTTCCGGTTCTTGTCTCGCTGGTCTACGTCGCGCTGTGGGCCCGCAGGCGCTTCTACGCTGACCCGGCACCCGCCGGAGAAGGACACGCACGATGAACGACGTATCTTCGCCGCCCAGACCGGTGGTGCTTTTCGTTTGCACCCACAACGCTGGGCGGAGCCTCGCAGCGAAGGTCCTTCTCGACCATTACGCAGCGGGACGCGTCGAGGTCCGATCGGCCGGCTCGGAGCCCGGCAGCGAGCTCAATCCGTCGGTAGTCGCTGTCCTAGAGGAACGCGGGCTTGACGCTTCCCGGGAGTTCCCCAAGCCGCTCACCGACGCGGACGCCCGATCTGCTGACGTGGTGGTGACGATGGGTTGCGGGGACACCTGTCCGTTCTACCCTGGCAAGCGTTACCTCGACTGGGAGTTGAAGGACCCCGCCGGGCTGCCC
>JAJZNG010000156.1 GCA_021847945.1 Actinomycetes bacterium
CCTGACCAGGAAGAAACTGCCCGAGATCACCACAAAGATGACGAAGAAACTGATCAGGGACCGGCGAAGGATATAGCTGAGCACCGGGGTCTCTCCCTACCGCCCGGGAACCCGGTAACCAGGCCTAGGCAGCGGGCGCCGGCAGGCGGTTCGCGTCATCTCCCCCAGGCCAGCATTTGGCTTCAGCATTGGTTGCGACCTCCTCGTTCACGCGGTGCGCCCCTGTGGGGTGCCGGTGATTGGCTGGCTGGATTGCCGGGAGCCCCCGGGCGGCGCGGCCCGTGTAAGGGGCGCCGTCCGGGGGCCGGCGCGGTCAGCTCTTCGGGCTGATGTAGCCGCCTTCGAGCATCAGCTCCAGCGCAGTGGTGGCGAAGATGCCGGATTCCTGCCACAGCCAGCTGCTTGCAGGCGGCCAGGTGTAGTGGGCGGTGGAGTAGAAGTTCACCGCGGTATCGTCCGCGTAGTTGAGGAACGGTACCGCCTTGTTCACCACCTGTGCCCAGTCCCAGGCGCGGGCGGCCATCTCCGGCCCAGTCGGGGTGGTCTGGCATTGAGAAACGATGGTCTGCGAGACCTGGACCTTGCCCAGACCGGGGACGTTGTAGTCAGGCCCGAAGCCGATGCCCGGCAGGCCGGGAGTGAAGGCGCCCGTCGCGGTGAAGCTGTAGTTCCACGGCGAGCCGAGGCCGCCGTTGGCGATGGCGCACACCGGCTGGAGGTTGCCGTTGACCCCGGTATCCCACGCGATCTGGAAATTCCCCTTCTCGAGTTCGGGTGTGTAGCTGGCCGAGGGCGCGGTGCTGGCGGTGGCGGGGATCCCGAACGCGGTCAGTTCGGCCGCCGCTTCCGTGGCGAAAAGCGCCGCGTTGGCCGGGGTGGAGGGAGCGATCACGGTGGTGCTGAACGGCTTACCGCTAGGCATCATCCAGTGGCCGTCAGGTCCACCGCCAACCTTTTTGAAGCCAACCGACTCGAGCAGCGAGGTGGCTTTCGACGGGCTGTAGGCGTACGGGTTGAGCCGGGCGCGCTGGGAGGCGGTCAGCCAGATGTCGTTCAGCACCGGGCCGAGGCCGTCGGGCAGGGTGTCAGGCTGGTTGATGGTCAGGGTGCCCCCGTCCTCGGTTTCCGCCAGCTTCGTCCGGTTGAGCAGGTAGGCGATCGCCTGCCGTACCGGGGTGAGCGTGAAGGGGTAGGACTTGTTGTTGAACAGCATGCTCTCGACCACGTCGTTGACGATCTTGACATGGCGCAGGCCCCTGGTGGAGTTCGCCTGGCTGAGCTCCGTCGAGGACGGCGTGGCGTCGCCGTACCAGTCGATGTCATGGCTGAACAGCTGGGCGTATGGGGATGCGGAACCGGCCCCGTTGAGCAGGGTGAGCTTGTCGACGTGCACGTGCGAGGCGCCGTAGTAGGTGGGAGATTTCAGTTCTGTGGCGCTGCTCGTGTTTATCCCGGTGAGCATGAACGGGCCGTCGCCTATCAGTTTCTTGGGTGAGTATTCCACAAGCTTTTTGGTGTAGGGCTCGACCTTCTTGTACAGGGGGCTCGAACTCGCGGTCGCGGCCGTCTTGGGGTTCTGGATCAAGTGGGCATAAGCCAGCAGCGTCTGCTTCATACCCTTGGGGAGGAACTGGCGGTACTGCGACATCGGCAGCGGGCTCATGAACGTGGCCGCGAGGTCACCCCGGGAGCTTGTGCTGGCGGTATTCGAGGTGAAGGTGATGACCAGCGTCGTCGGGTTCGGTGTGGTTATGTTCTCGACGTTCGCCAGGGCCGTCCCGGCCTCCATGCTGAGCAGGAGGGTATCTTCCACGTCGGTGGAGTTGATCGGCTCGCCGTTTGAGAACTTCGCGCCCTTGAGTAGATGGACCGTCAGGACGTTTGTTTTGCTGTCCAGCGAGTAGCTGGACATAAGCTGGGGAATCAGGTGGAACATCTTCGTGTGGTTAGCCGACTTCTCGACGAGTGCCAGCGGGAGCAGTACGCCGAGGCCCGCGAAGAACCCCGTCCCGTGAGGATTGTAGGTCCAGCTGGTGGGACCCCACGTGGCGACCGTGGTGAAAGCCGGGGCATTCGCGCCAGAATCGGACTTCCCGGGCTTTAGCGGCACGGCGCTGTAGGCCGCAGCCAGCAGGCCTACACATCCCACCACCCCGGCCTTCCGGGCGAACTGGCCTGCCGAAAAGCGCCGGCCAGGAAGCCACCCGGGATCTTTTATACTCTCGATAAGGCTCATTTGGCTCCTTCTTTTATTATGTTTCCTATATATTTGCTGACTTCCCCTTTTGGGGATTTCCTGGGTTTCCCTGCAGAGCTCTGCGCAGAAGGCGCACATCCGTAGTGCCTGGGCCGCATCATCTTTGCCTTCGTTCCGCGGCAGCGGGCGCGCCGCCGACGCGTTGATCTCCCCGAGTGACCAGCAGGAAGACCAGCCCGGAAATGGTGACGACAAGGCTCGTGCCTATCGCAAGCGCGTCTGCGACCTGGTCTGCTTTGTTAAGGTTACCGGTCAGCGAGTATGCGGCCAGCAGGATGAGCAGCATACCAGCGACCACCATGATCTGGGCGAAAGATCGCATTAATGATCACCTCTTTTCTTTTTCTGTGTTCGCCAGACGGCGCAGCTCTGCCTGTCCGCCGTCGCGGCCTTGAAGGCTGCTGAAGTCGGGCGCGTCGTAGCCGAACCCATAAGGAGCGTCGGGCCGTTGGAACTCGCCCATCAAGGAGCGCCGGAGAGGCGTGGTCCGCGCCAAGAACTCGGCGTCGTTCGCCAGCCGGTCAGACGGCCTGACCCACGGCGGGCTGTAAATGTAATGCATCGTGTAGCGGTCGTAGTCGCCGTCATGGGCGCAAGCGCGGTGCCAGACGGCATTGTGAAAGACCAGTACCGAGCCGGCCGCGGCGCAGATCACCTGACCGATGGGCAGGTCGCCGTCCCTTCCGGCCGCGTGGCGGGGGAGCGGGACGCGGCTGCGGTGGCTGCCGGGGATCAGCTCGATGTTACCCAGCCTGGGTGTGAGCTGGTCATTTAGGAGAAAGGAAGCCCGAAGCTGGATGAGCGGGATGGGGTAACCCAGCAGCTTGAAGTCGTACGCGCCGGAGCCGTCCTGGTGCCAGCCGCCGGCCTTGCCGCCAGCTGGCTGGACGGTGTTCCACCCGGCCTGCACGATGAACCGGTCGCCATACAGTCCCCGCACCTTGGGAAGCACCGCGGGATGGTCGATCAGGCGCTCCAGCGCGGGCTCCGTCTCGTAGCCCCGCCCCACCTGAGCGAACGTAGTCGAGCCGGCTCGGGCGTGGAGACGCTTGGAGGCCTCCAGGCATTGGTCAACCTCCGGTCGGCTGAGTACGCCAGGAATGATGAAGTAGCCCCATGACTCGAAGATGAAGCGATCGGTGTCGGTCAGTTCAGCAGGTTCTACTTGTGGAGTGGGCACGCTTGCGAATCCTTTCGCACCAGGTTTCCGGCCGGGGTTGGTCGGCTTCAGGGGAGCGGACGATCACGGATATGGTCGCCATCCGGCAGTAGCGCGCGGCTGCCTGCGGGAGCCGGCGTATCGCGCCACAGCAGCAATCCCACGCCTGGTGGGATCTGCCCTGGTGGTCTGCACGGCGCCCCAATCCCTGAATTAGAGCTCACTCGGCATCGCCGGGTATCGTAACTCTCGTAGCGCTCTATCATGCATCATCGGCCAAATGATCGTCAAGGATGGGGTCGACGTGACCGCCCGCTCATGCCGGTGAAAACTGACTCCCAATCACATGACCCTTAGCCCTCCTGCCGAGTCCCCTGAGGTCTGACCACTGACTATAGTCGGGTGTCGTGGGCGTGTCAATGCAAGTCAGGCACCGGACTCTGGCTAGGTTGTCTGGAGCGGGGGGACGTCACCTGTACGCCCCCGCCCGACGCCGGCTGCCAGGGTGGTCGCGGGGCCGGAGACCTTGGTCGTCTGGGGCCCTCTCGGGACCTCGTTCCTCGCATTCGAGGCGCGCTCGAGCCTCGTGGCGGGCCAACGGGCCACGGTGTCCGGTGGGGTGTGGCTGGGTTGCAACATCGCACATGCTCTCTTACGACCGGAGCCGTCAAGTTGTTCGAGCCCTGAACATTGGACGCGGTCTTCGACCCGCACAAAGCCGCCCGAAGGCGGGTCCCGGTTCGCCCTGGTGGTGCCAACATGTGTTCGTGGGTTGCGAGAGGGTCAGCCGCCAAGATCGGTCGGGGCCGGGTTCGGCCGGGAGCGCGTTGAGCGTCGGCGGCTCCAAGATGCTCACCCTCGGCGCGGAGGACGCGATGGCGCTGGGGTGGCACCGCAAGGCGGCTCTTGGAGGAGAGAAGAGCCGGGAGATCGAGTGCTCCAGGCATGCTCGGCCTCCGAGCGCTGTCCGAGCACGCCTTGGAAAAGATGGACGACGTGTCGTCGGGGGACCGCCGGTCGTCATAGTCGCGCCCGAGCAGTTCACCAAGAGATAAGGAGGTCTTCTCGGTCGACGACGCCGTGTACCACCCGCCAAGTCGAAGGTGCCGGCCTGCTAGGAGCAGTAAACTGTACCGACAGGACATCTCGAGGGAAACATGTAATGACAAGCCCAGCACGTAACGTAGCGTGTGATGGTTAAGGCAAGGCCGGACTATTACGGGGCGCTGTGGGCGCCGGTCAAGGCCTCGGGCACACTTGTCGACCGCGTCGTTGAGAGGATCGAAGCGCTGCTCGCCCATGACCAGCTGAGCGCTGGGTCACGCCTGCCACCAGAGCGAGAGCTGGCACAAATGCTCGGGGTGAGCCGGCCGGCCTTGCGCGAAGCGGTAAAGACCCTGGCCGCTCGTGGCTGGCTGGTCGTCCGCCACGGGCAGGGTGTTTTCGTCGCACAAAGCGCCGAGGGGGCGATGCGTGCCCGGCTCTCTAGTCTCGAAGTAAGCCTCCAGGATCTATTCGCCATGCGGGAGGTGCTCGAGGTCGCAGCCGCTGGTTGGGCAGCCGAGCGGGCGACAGACCTGGAGATCTTGGAGCTCGCTGAAGCACTCGAGCGGATCGAGCTGGCCCGCAAAAAGCCGGTGGACTTCGACAACCTTGCCAAGCTCGATGCTGATTTTCACCTTCGGATCGTAGAGGTGGCAAAGAACAGCTTCCTCTCGCAAACCGTCGGCGTCCTGCAAGAGATACTGTCGCGCGGGATGGAGAGCACGCTGCAGATCCCTCGACGCTTCCAGGTGTCCCAATCCGAGCATCGGGAGATCTATGCTGCCATCGGCCAAAGGGACTCGGAGGCAGCGAAGGCCGCGGCCCTCCGGCACGTGAACGGCGCCCGAGGTGGCGCGCTTCGAAGGCTGCGTGAGGAGTCGAAGCTCAAGGAGAGCAGAGCACGCACTGGGGCGACGAGAGGCACCACTTGAGCTCGTCCCAATATATACAGCCGACGGCCCGGAGGCCGCCCGCCCTATGTCCACTAATGGCGCCAGTTGACGCCTGCCGGACGTGCGGGTAGGCTTAGTGGAGAGAGGTCCGACCACGAAGGAGGCATATGCACGAGATCGCGTTCCTTGGTCATCG
>JAJZNG010000211.1:0-5233 GCA_021847945.1 Actinomycetes bacterium
GCGATGATCCGCTCCAAGGGCGAGGCCGGGACCGGCGACATCAAAGAGGCAGTACGACACATCCGTTCGATCACTGCAGACATAAAGCGCATCACAGTCTCGGACTCTGCGGAGATCTTCAACTGGGCGAAAGTGCTTCAGGCCCCTGTCGGGTTGGTGGAGGAGCTCGCCCAGACAGGAAAACTGCCCGTCCCTCTGTTTTGTGCCGGCGGTATCGCCACCCCGTCGGACGCTTCGCTAGTGATGCAGCTCGGCGCCGAAGCGGTCTTCGTCGGTAGCGGAATATTCAAAAGCTCGGATCCCGTCCGTTTCGGAAGGGCGATCGTAGAAGCCACGACCCACTTCAAGGACCCGTCGATCGTGGCGAAGGTGAGCCGGGGGCTGGGCGAAGCGATGAGAGGCCAGGACTCTGCTGGCGTAGAGACACGCCTGTCCGAGCGGGGTTGGTAAACGAAGCTGTCGCATCAACGCAGCATCGGGGTGCTCGCCCTGCAGGGGGCTGTCCGAGAACACATCGACATGTTCGCTGCGCTCGGGGTGGGAGCCTTTGCCGTGGCGGACACGCATACGCTCGCCGCTGTCGATGCGATAGTCATACCCGGTGGCGAGTCGACTGCCATCTCACGGCTGCTGGAAACCTCGGGGATGTTAGCCCCCCTCAGGCGGCGCATCGAAGAGGGACTCCCAGCTCTGGGCACTTGTGCTGGGATGATCATGCTCGCCGACGAGGTCCTCGATGGTCGGCCCGACCAGCACCAACTCGGGGGGATCGACATCTCGGTGCGGCGTAACGCCTTCGGACGTCAGGTGGACTCCTTCGAGACCGACCTCGAGGTGGACGGGCTTGACCGTCCGTTCCACGCTGTGTTCATAAGGGCTCCGATAGTCGAACGCGCCGGTCCTGGTGTCGAGACGCTCGCCTCGGTAGAAGGGTCCGACGGGACGCTCCGAGCCGTCTTGTGCCGGCAGGGTTCCCGCATGGTCAGCGCCTTCCACCCGGAACTGTCAGGCGACCCTCGACTTCACGACATGTTCTTGACGATAGCTTTCGACCCGGGTGCCGCCGTCGGGACGGCGCCTGGGTCCCGAACCAACCTGTAGGAGGCAATCCGACCATGTCCGGCCACAGTAAATGGGCGACGATAAAGCACAAGAAGGGCGCTGCTGACAAAGCCCGGGGGAAGCTTTTCGCGAAGCTGATCCGCCAGGTGGAGGTGGCGGCGCGTGAGGGCGGCGGCGACCCGGACTCCAACCCGACCCTGCGCACCATGTTTCAAAAGGCTCGGGAGGCGTCGGTGCCTCTCGACACGATAGAGCGGGCTATCAAAAGGGGCACCGGTGAGCTTGAAGGCGTGCGCTACGAGCAGGTCAGCTACGAGGGGTACGCTCCGAGCGGGGTGGCAGTAATCGTCGAATGTCTGACCGACAACCGCAACCGCACCGGAGCTGATATCCGCTCAGCGTTCTCCAAAAACGGAGGTTCGATGTCCGAGCCAGGGGCAGTTTCATGGCAGTTCGAACGTCGAGGTGTGATTAGCGTCGCGCGTGCGGTCAGCGAAGACGAGCTCATGCTCGCTGCGCTCGACGCGGGCGCTCTCGACATCGTCGACCTCGGCGACGAATGGCAGGTGACCACCCCACCCGCGGACCTGAGCACCGTCCGCCAGGCTGTGGAGGACTCCGGGATCAAAGTGAGCTCCGCTGAAGTCACCCTCTTGCCAACCACCACCGTCGAGCTGTCTAACGAGTCCGACGCCCGCAAGGTGCTGCACCTCGTGGACCTGCTCGAAGACCACGACGACGTGCAGAACGTGTACGCCAACTTCGACATACCCGACGCGATACTGAACCTCGTCGAAGCATAGTATATTCGAACTGGTGTTCGCTCTAGGTATCGATCCGGGCTTGTCGCGCTGCGGGTACGGTGCCGTGCGCTCCAACGGGGCGGAGCTGCGCTGCGTGGCGTTCGGTCATCTCACCACACCCGTCGACGCTCCGTTGGCGTCACGTCTAGGAGTCCTGCTCGCCGACCTGGAGGACCTTCTCGACGAGCTGCGCCCGGAGGTGGTCGTCGTAGAGCGGGTCCTGTTCCAGGTGAACGCTCGCACAGCGATGTCGGTCGGTCAGGCGAGCGGCCTTGCCCTTGCAAGCGCAGCCCGCCGGGGTATAGAAGTAGCGCAGTACAGTCCCAACGAGGTCAAGCAGGCTGTCGCCGGGTACGGCTCAGCTGACAAGCTGGCGGTGGCCACTATGGTAGCGACACTGCTCGGGTTGGCCTCTCCGCCGACGCCGGCGGACCGAGCGGACGCCTTAGCCCTCGCGGTTACACACTTGGCGGGGGCCGCCCTGAGAGCGGCGGAGGCATCGCTGCGGTGATCGGCTCCCTTAGAGGCACGTTGAGCGACTGGTGGCGCCGGCCGGGGGGTCTCGTAGAGGTCCTCGTCGACGTCGGAGGCGTCGGGTACAGGGTGACCATGGCCGAGCAGGCTTTATCGGTCCTGGGACCGATCGGATCTGAGGTGTCGCTTCACGTGCACACCCACGTACGCGAGGACGCCCTGATCCTCTACGGGTTCGTAACGAAAGACCACAGGGCCTGTTTCGAGGCGCTCATATCGGTCCGGACCGTCGGCCCCGGTGTTGCCCTGTCCATGCTGGCGGTACACACCCCCGGGGCGCTGCGGCGGGCGGTCGCGGCGAAGGACATCGACGCGTTGCGGCAAGTCCCGGGGATAGGAGCCAAGACGGCTGCCCGCCTGGTAGTAGAACTGGAGACCAAACTGGACGACTTCGACGACAACCCCGTCGACGGCTCCCGTGAGGGCGCTTCGGCACCGGGAGGATTCGGCGCGCTGGGCGCGCTGGGCGCGTCCGCGTCTGTGAGAGAGGACCTTCGAGGGGCTCTTGCCGCTCTGGGCTACGGTGCTGACGAGATCCGCTACGCCGAGTCGGTGGTGAGCATCGAGGGACCGGTCCAGGAGGTTCTGCGGTTGGCCCTGCGCGAGCTGGGAGCCCGGCGCTGAGCCGGCCTGGTGAGCCGGGAGGTTCCCCCGGCGCGAAGAGGCTGGCGCCGTGAGGGAAGAAGCGGACCTGAGACCGGTCGCGGCGACAGCCGACCCGACGGAGTCGGCGGAGGAAGCGGGACTGCGACCTCGGCGTCTCAGCGAGTTCGTCGGTCAATCCGCTCTCAAAGAGCACCTGTCGATAATGCTTGAAGCGGCCAGGCGGCGCGAGCAGCCCGTCGACCATCTTCTTTTCGCCGGTCCGCCTGGACTGGGCAAGACCAGCCTGGCGGGGATCGTGGCCAACGAGGTAGGCGCCGGGCTAAGAGTGACGTCGGGTCCAGCACTGGTGCGAGCCGGGGACTTAGCTGCGATCCTCACCAACATCACCGAAGGAGACGTCCTCTTCGTCGACGAGATCCACCGCCTTGGTCGGGCTGTAGAGGAGATTCTCTACCCGGCGATGGAAGACTTCCAGCTTGACATCGTGCTAGGTAAAGGTCCGACCGCGAGGAGCATCAGGATCGACCTGCCCCGCTTCACCCTCGTCGGTGCTACCACCAGGACAGGTCTCATAACCGGGCCGTTGCGGGACCGTTTCGGGTTCGTGGCTAGGCTCGACTTCTACAGCCACAGCGAGCTTCAGACGATAGTTGACCGATCGGCCCTGATCCTCGGTACTGCAATAGATCCGCTCGGGTCTGCGGAGATAGCCAGGCGTTCGCGTGGTACGCCGCGTATAGCCAACCGCCTGCTCAAAAGGGTCCGAGACTTCGCGGAGGTCCGGGCGGCCGGCCATGTCGACTTAGAGGTGGCAAGGCAGGGCCTCGACCTGTTCGGGGTGGACGAGCTGGGCTTGGACAAAGTCGACCGTGCGATCCTCGGAGCTGTCTGCTCGCGTTTTGGTGGCGGACCTGTGGGGCTGTCTACGCTCGCCGTGAGCGTAGGGGAGGAGACCGACACCGTCGAGGACGTCTACGAGCCCTTCTTGCTCCAACTCGGCCTGCTAATGCGCACACCGAGAGGGCGGGTCGCTATGCCCGCCGCATGGAAGCACCTTGGGCTCATATCGCCCCAAGGGAGCGAAGCTGAGGAGACGAGCCTGTTCTGAACGCTTCGCATTCTCGATCCGCCCAGGGTTCTAACGCCGTCCGCTGGCATCGCTGGGGGGATAGTGGACGTCCCTGAATACCACCTTCCGGAGGAGTCGATCGCTCAGACTCCGGTCGAGCCTAGAGATTCGGCGCGCCTGCTCGACGCCCGCCACTTCGACGCTGGCCATCCCGAAGCAGGCCATCCCGAAGCAGGCCTGGTCGATCGCTCGGTGTCCGACCTGCCCTGGCTCGTCGAAGCCGGTGACGTGGTCGTGGTGAACAACACCAAGGTTCTGCCAGCGCGCCTCAGGCTCCGAAAGGCCGCCGGGGGGGCTGCCGAGGTACTGCTATTGGCCCCCGACCCCGCCGACAGCCTCAGCTGGTCGGCACTCGTCCGGCCGGGAAGAAGGCTGCCGCCTGGATGCGTCCTCGGCCTCAGCTCTGGGGACGGCGCCGTGTCGGACAGGTTCATGGCGCTGGTGGAGGTGGGAGACCGCATAAGCGGAGGTCTGAGACGGGTCAGGCTTCTTGACGAGGCCGAGTCGGTCCTCGCCCGCTGCGGGGAAATGGCCCTGCCCCCCTACATAAAGGCTGCCCTCGAGGATCCCGAGCGCTACCAAACTGTCTACGCTGCTGTTCCAGGGTCGGTCGCTGCCCCGACAGCCGGTCTACACCTGACGCGCTCTGTCCTGGACGGTCTTGAACGCCGAGGAGCCCACCTGTGCACCGTAGATTTGGCGGTCGGCTTGGGGACTTTCAGGCCTGTGAAAGTCGACCGGGCGGAGGACCACGAGATGCACTCGGAGCGCTACGTTGTGCCGGAGATCACCTGGGAGGCGTGCCTCGCCGCCCGCCGGGAAGGGCGGCGGGTAGTAGCCGTCGGTCAGCACGTACTTCGTGTTCAGGAGCTGGAGCGTGCCGAGGCCCCGGATCCCGACCGTGTCCATGAAGGCCTTCAGGCGGGTGGCGTCGCCGCTGACGAAGGTGTCCGGGATCGCCTGCGGGGACGCATCCGAGGTTACATCCGCCACGTGATCGAGCGGGGCAAGCGCGACGGCGACGCGCGCTACGCCGTCCTCTTCCTCGACCTCGACCGGTTCAAGGTCGTGAACGACACGCTCGGGCACCTCGGGGGCG
>JAJZNG010000211.1:5243-5540 GCA_021847945.1 Actinomycetes bacterium
TGAGGGCGTTGGAGAGCGCGGCCGCTACGGGCAGCCTTTCCGGGCACAGCAACCTGTTCATCCGTCCTGGGTTCGATTGGGCGGTTACCGACGTGCTGCTCACCAACTTCCATCAGCCCCGCTCGACTCTGCTGCTGCTCCTGGAAGCTTTCGTAGGGCCGTCGTGGCGTGACATGTACGCGCAAGCCCTCAGGCGTGGATACCGGTTCCTGTCTTTTGGCGATGCCATGATCGCTTCCAGGCTTATGATGCCACGCCGATGATGAAGGCCCGACTGAGCATCGAAGCAGTCGACGG
>JAJZNG010000229.1 GCA_021847945.1 Actinomycetes bacterium
CACCAATGTTAGACTGCAGATTTTGGCACATACTTGCTACCCGATAACGACGCCTCCTTGACGTCACGTCGGACGTGCCGTTTGGCGCTCTTTGCGGGGACAGCGGGGTCTGGAATCTCCCTGCGCGTTCAGCATTGCCCCAGATCGTCACCTTTAGGAAGCGACTACTCAGTCGATTTCACTGATCACCCTGAAGACCTTGCGGCCAAAGTGGTACTGGGTCGGCGCTCACTCCGTTCATCATCGGAATGATCGAAATCCTCGGCGTTCCGACGACCGAAACCCACCTCCGCGGCGCTCTCTGGTCGCTCGTGGTTAACTTCATCATCAACGGAGCCGGCTTTTGCATCGCCGCCCACTTCATCGCCGTGTGGGCCGCCGCCCTCGCCTACTGGCGCTGGAGCAACGTCGATACCCGCTGGACTACCAAGGTCACCTCCAGTGGCAAAGCCACGTAATCGAGGTGGGCGTGGCATCCTGGGTGGGCGTCGAGCTGACCCGCCGACGACGTCGAGGTGCAACACTAGAACAGTAGGAAAGTCCGCTGAGACTCCGGACATCAGCGGGTAGCGGCACAAGCGGAGAGCCCCACGGAAGGAAACGTCTACTTCGGGCGGATGCCTGTACGTACACCCGAGCACCCGAGCAAGAACTCTTTGGTAGGAGGTCGACGGTCCAACCCATGGTCGAAGCAGCGGGTGAGCCTCTAAGAGGTTCTCCGGCCTTCTCGTCGGTAGGCAGCCCTGTTGTAACCGTAGAGCGATATCTAGAGATATGCAGGTGGGCCACTCCAGCGAGGTTGAGGTAAGTCTCTACAAGACCAGATGAGCTGTCACGCGGCTCGACGTTGTCGGAAGGCCGCTTAACACTCGAGATGAGGCCCTACGTCAGTCCTTGATTCGCCCCGGTTCCTTAGCAGGCCGTAGAGCAGTGTCGGCTACGTCGCTTATGGCACGGGCAGCTGCTGTCGACGGCGGCGGGCTGTGGCGAGGGCTTCTTCGAACTTTGGGTCGGGGTGCGACCACAGCTGGTCGCGAACCCACCCGTCGCGTGGTACCTGGGTACTCCACGCGACCAGCTCGGCCTCGTTTCGGTCTGGTTCGTTCATAGCGATACGCATTGTTGTTGCCTTGCGACCTACTGTTCCACCCGAATGGCTTTTTGTGCCAGGAAAGTCGCAACTGACCTGAATGAGGTGTCAAACCTCGCAAAGCACCACACCTGGATCGTCGTGTCCATTGCTACCGGATCCCATCACTGTTCCAAGGCAGGTGCTCTGCGCCACCGTTGCGCCACCATGAGCCACCGAAACGACCGTGAATGGCGGGTACCACTGCATACCCAGGAGCTCGTAAAGATGCTGGTCGGAGGCTAGATTGACGTGTTATGGCTGGTCGTAAATGGCCTGATTCGTGCACTGATAATGCTGAGGTCGGTGGTTCGATTCCACCTAGCCCCACCGTAAAAGTCCAGGTCAGGCAGGTTATGACGGTGGGGATGAGGCGTTGACCGGCGAGTCGTCCCGCGTTTAGCCCGCGAAAGGATTGTGGGGCGGACGTCCCGCAGGTCCGGCTTGGTCACTCGTCCGAGAGCGACGACTCCACGTCCAGAACACCTTGGCTTGGCTGGGCAGCTCGTCGAGCGGGCTTACGTTGCGGTGGGAAGTTGGGGCCGGTGCCGTATTCGACGCTAGGCCCTCGTGTCGCTTCGGACGTGCGCACAATGATGTTACGGTCTCGAAGATTGCGGAGAATTTGGTTCGCTCGGTCGACCTTGACGTTGAAGAGATTCTGGACCGTAGCGTTCGTCACTCGGCCGTATTCCCGCAGGTGGGTAATGACCCGCTGCTCGGCGTCGCTGGAAGTGTGGCCGGCGTAGGGAACGGCGGTACCCAATGCTCGGACAACGTCCGGTCGAAGCCGATAGGTCGGGTGAACGCGGCGGACGGTTTCACGGGTCGGTTCGATGAGCGCCACTTGGTCACTGGCTAAATACTTGAGCGAAGCCTCGGTTTCATGCTCGCTCTTCTGCAGGAGGACGCTCATTGACGAGGCTGTGATGGTACGGGAAGAGCAGAGCTTGAACAGCACGAGCATGGCGTCGGTGTCATCTAGAAATGATTCCGGCTGCTGTGCGACGTACCGCGCTATGTGAAGGTCTGGGGCCCCGCCTGTGAGGGCGACTCTGACATATCCGTTTTCGCTTGTTATTTCTGGAGTCGGTCGTCCTGTGCGGACCATCTCCCGGTACATTCGGTCCACGCCTCTGCCGATCTCCTCTGCCAGTTCGAGGACCCGACAAGCGTTAGCGAGGAGCGGATTTCTTGGTTTCGAAGGGTGGGCGAGGATGTTCGTCGGCTCGATTCCCGCCACGAGCGGGCCTGGAGACACAACTGCCATGACGTTGGGAGAGTGCTCGACGACGACCGGCAGGTCGACAGCCAGGTCTCGGTGCATCAGGGCGTTGGTCACGGCCTCACGCACCACTAGCTCCGGAAAGTCTTCAATCTGAAGCTGCTGACCCGTTGGGAGGGTCAGAGGGGTGAGCCTTCGGTGAGCGCGGACTAGCTCCATCACTCGCTCGTACACGACGAGCAATGGGCCGCCCAACCGCTCGATTTGTCTGGGTTCCCCGCCCGGTGTGTCCTTGTATTGGTAGACCACGGAGGATCCATCTTCGCCCAGCAGCGTCTGCGCAGCACGGCGATACTCGTCCCTGTCGTCGAGCACACCCAATGCACGGCAGAGATCTTCGTCAGAGAGCAGAGCGAGCGCTCGTTTTTCTGGACTCAGCGACGCACGAAGCAGCCGCCGCGCTGAATCGAACGCCTGGGGTAGGAGTTTCTGTTCGCTTGCCACCTGGGCGGAGCGATCGAAGCGGGTCCGTCCTTCCCGAAGCCTGCGCTGTTCGACGGGGTCCATTGGGTGGCATTCACGTTCGTAGCGCCTCGGGGCCCGTCCCTTCGTATCACTATGGAACTCCTCACTCGGTTCCACGGATACGACGATGAGCCGCGTCCCGCGGAAGTGCTCCTCGGAAGGAACGATGTCAAGCGCTGGACGCGTCAGGTCTCGGACCCTGGCTCGTAGTAGCTCCGGGTCCAGTCCGGTACCGAGGAAGGCATCCGGTCCCGTACTTGCGTCGCGCACTCCCTGGACGATCCATCCGCCATCCGTATTGGCCAAACAGAGGCATGTTTCCGCCATCTCGCGGCATGATTCCCGCTCCGATGGAGCGTCCTCCTTGAAATCCAGTGTCTGTGACTCCGCTTCTGCCACAGTTCTGTGACCTGCCCAGACGGCTTCCATCGCGTCAGCGACTTCACGGGGGAGAGCCATTAGTTTCGCACTAGTTTCCGACTACCCTTCACATCTGCAAGGGTATTACTAAACTTGATCGAAACCGAGCAGGATCAGACTTGCTCCGAGCGGCGGGAGGTCGATGGCAGGTCATTCTTTCCGAGTTCCGATCGTGGGCGGAACCGAGCACCCAGCTTGCTGGCGGCTTCACGGTCAGCCTCGGCCGTCGCCTGTGCGTAGATGGCAAGCGTAGTCCGCGGGTTGGCGTGGCCGAGCCGGGTTTGAGCAATCTTTATGTTGATTCCTTCGTCGAGCAGGGCGGTTCCGGCGGTGTGGCGATTATGTGGAATTCCACATAATCGTCACAGTTTCGGCACGGCTCTGGTCGAAGCAGGCGACAGCATCCCCTGGGACAAGGTGAAAGGCGACCTCGGCTGGTCGTGAGTCGATATCGGGTCGAAGTCCGCCCAGCCGCGCTCCGAGCACCGCGCAAAATCGACCTGAAGATGCGGCCCCGCATCGAGGGGGCTGTCGCACCATTAGCAGAAGACCCTCGACCTCCAGCGTCGCGGCCGCTAACCGGCCGGGACGGATACCGAGTCCGAGTCGGTGACTACCGGATTATCTACACGATCCACCAGGACGTGCTCCTCATCGTGGCCGTCACCCACGGGCACCGCCGAGACGTGTACCGCTAGCGCAGAACTTCAAGCCGCTCTTCACAAGCTCGCCGATCAGACACCCACTTGGCACATGCCGAACCGGCGTGTTGCGATCCGTCGTCGGGCCGTTACCTCCATGGCAACTAGCGCAGGGCGTTTCGGGGATCTGTCGAGCTGGGCGGCGTACCGGTGGCTCCGCGAGGGGCGCTGGCTATAAGCGAGAACCTTCACCGCTTCCAGGGAACGCATGTATTATGCATGTATGCCGAACGTGCAGGTAAGAGACGTCCCAAACGAAGTCCATGAAGCTCTGCTCCGCCGGGCTGAGCAGGCAGGGCAATCCCTCCAGCAGTTTCTAGCCGGACAGCTCGCCCTGATCGCAGCAACACCGACGGTCGATGAGATGCTGGATCGACTCGAGCACCGCCCCAAGGGCCAGCTTTCCGCGAAAGACGCCATTGCCGCCCTGGACGGCGAACGTGCTTGTCGTTGACGCGTCTGTCCTAGCTCCGGTGCTTGCCGACGCAGGCGGTGACGGCGAGCGCTTCAGGGATCGTCTTCGCGGCGAGACGGTGTTCGGCCCCGATCTGCTTCGCATCGAAGTCACCTCTGTGCTACGTCGGCATGCCAGCACGGGTCAGTTGACGCCCGAGCAAGCCGATGCTGCCGTCAACGACCTTCTCGCCTTCCCCGTCAAGGTATTCCCGACCGGCCCCCTCCTTCCCAGGGTCTGGGAGCTTAGATTCAATCTCTCCACCTACGACAGTTGCTACGTCGCCCTCGCCGAGGCTGTCGACGCCGTCCTGCTCACCGCCGATCACCGCCTGGCCAGAGCACCCGGGCCGCGTTGCAATATCGAAGCGCTATAAGCCCATAACTGCCGAGTGCAGACGCCTGATCCACCCGGTAATCCGGTGTCAGGAGCGTAACATTTCATGCGCGCTCGCTGCGGCCAACCCGTCCGGCGCCGTGCGCTTCACCCCAGTCAAAGGTGACCGTCGTCTTCGACCCCGACCTTGAGCTGGTTGCGAGCCGCCCTCAACCAACAGACGAGCTGTGCTGGCCAAGGGCCTTCGTAGTCACGGTCCGCTATCGGGATCCACATCCGTACCGGAAGACCCTGATTTAGCGATATTGGAAGAAGGTGCACAACCGGCAGCGTGTTGTCTTCGACCGCAAGAACTCAAGGTGCCGCAGTGAACTACGTGCCTGGCCGAGTGGGCGCAGCCGAAGGACGTCCCGAAACTTTCCCATAATTCACTGAAGCTTCACGTGCTGTTAGGGTCACGGCAACTGGGAATTTAACTTATCCTGGCACAATAAGGCCTGTGGCAAAAACCTCTAATATGACAGTTCGGTGTGACTGTTGTGCAGGGTCGGTATTGGGGCGCTTAGGAAATGGGTGGGGTGTGAGTTTGGGCTGAGGGGGATCCACCGGTCGCGGGGCAGGGACTTCCAGAATCGGGGTGTCTAATCCGTCGATCCTGGAGAGTCCCTGTTGGAATCTGACCCTAGTCGCATGTGCGAGCTGTTGGTGGGTTTGCCCGAGGTGAAGGTCCTGGG
>JAJZNG010000146.1 GCA_021847945.1 Actinomycetes bacterium
CAGGATTAGAGGCTTGTGCGACCGACCCGCACCCGGAGAGGGCAAGGGCCGCCACGGCGGCGCAGAGAGACATCCAAGCCGTATCGCGCACCACGACATTTTTGTCCCATAGACGGCGAAATCGGCGTCTATGGTCGCTGCGAAGCGAAGCTCCCTTTTGTACGCTCACGGCCCGTCCCCAGCTGCCGACGCCCTTTTGGCGTCCGCGTTGCGCTCAGCGGGTGAAGCTATCACCCCATCTGAGCGCAACGCTTCGATGTCGTCGCTGCTACGGCCGAGCTCTGTGAGTATCTGAGTGTCGTGCTCTCCGAGCGTCGGGGCGAGCCTCGGGACTCCAACCGGAGTAGAAGAGAAGCGGACTGGGTGCCTGGCCTCGAGCAGGCGGCCGATGGCGGGATGGCGCCGCGTCCTCAAGAGACGATTGTGTCGGATCTGCGGGTCGTCCTGAACCTGGTCCAAGTCCAGGACCGGGCCGAACGGAACCTGCTCGGCGTCCAGGCGGGCGGTTAGGTCAGCGGTGGGCCACGACGCGATCGCAGAGGCGACCATAGCGCCTATCTCCTCTCTGTTGGCGCGTACGCCCGCCGCGTCGCAGTAACGAGGGTCCGCCGTCCACTCTTCGTGACCGAGAGCGCGAAAGAGGCTGTGCAGCTCGTCGACGGTCGCCGTGAAATAGACGACCTGACCGTCGGCGGTTTCGCTCAGCCTGTAGACCCTGGCGAGCGTGGGCCTCGAATCGGCCTCGTCGTCGTCCAAGAGGGCTTTGGACTGGAACCCGTCAGGGAAGAAGAAGGCGAGGGCCGAGTCCAGCATCGGGATCACCAAGTGCTGCCCGCCGGCACCCCTGTCGCGGGCGAACAGAGCTGCGCACACAGACCCGGCTGCTGTCAAGGCTGTGGCCTTGTCGCACACGATGGTCCTGACCAGGTCCAAGAACGGTATCTCTGGGTTCTTCTGGACTGCCACGTGGCCGGTGAGGCCCTGGATTATAGGATCGTAAACTCGACGGGAGGCGTACGGGCCGTCGGGGCCGTAGCCGCTGATCGACACGTATACAATGTCCGGTTTTACTGTGGACACTGCTTCGAAGTCCACGCCGAGCCGTTCGACTACCCCAGGCCGCCAGTTCTGCACGAACACGTCCGCTCCTCGGCACAGATCTAACAGGACCTCTCGCCCTGCCGGGTGGTTTACGTCGATACGGATCGAGCGTTTCCCCCGGTTGCAGTTGGTGAACAGCCCGGCCATCCCGTTGAGCTCTGGTGCCAGGTTGGAGCCTCGCGTTACGTCGCCTGCCATCGTCTCGACTTTGACGACGTCGGCGCCCTGCTCGGCTAGCCACATGGCGGCCAGAGGCCCCGATACGACGGCGGAGAAGTCGACGACCCGTACCCCGCTCAGCGGACCGGATCCCGTCGGTCGAGTCGGGGTCTCCGCCTGGATGGCGGCTTCTGTGTTGTTGCGCTCTGGTGCCATCTTCGCCCCCGGTCAGTCGAAAACTACGGTCTTGTGACCGTACACCAGCACTCGTCCGGCGAGGTGTGCGCGCACCGCCCGTGCAAGAACGACGGTCTCTAGGTCACGACCTTTGAGGACGAGGTCACTGACCGAGTCGCGATGCGACACTGCTGTGACACCTTGATCGATGATCGGTCCTTCGTCTAGGTCCTCCGTGGCGTAGTGAGCGGTAGCGCCTATCAACTTGACACCTCGGACATGCGCCTGGGCGTACGGGTGCCCGCCCTTGAAGGCGGGCAGGAAAGAATGATGAATGTTGATGATCCTGCCCCTGAAGGCCTCGATCAGCGGCTCGCCGAGGATCTGCATGTACCGGGCTAGCACAACCAGGTCTACGCCAACGTGCGTGAGGATATCGAGCACCGCCCGCTCCTGTTCGGCGCGGGTCTCTGGGTTAACGGGGAACTCGTGGTAGGGGACCCCGAAGTGTCTCGCCGTGTCAGCATGATCAGGCCAATTGCTTATTATGGCGACGACGTCGCACGATAACTGGCCTGCACTCCATCGTGCGAGAAGGTCGTACAGGCAGTGTCCGAACTTCGATACCAATATAGCGACTCGTGGAATTTCGTCCGAGAAGCTCAGCTTCCACTCCATCGAGCACTCGTCTGCCAGCCGGGCGAAACGGTCCGCCAACTCGTGCCGGCCCATGGGGACTTCGTCGAGTGTGAACTCCACACGTTGGAAAAACACGCCGGCCTCGGAATCGGTGTGCTGGTCTGCATGGACGATGTTCCCGTTGAGCTTCCACACGAAATCGGCGACTCTCGCTACCAGGCCTGTCCTGTCGGGACAGCTGAGAAGCAACCGTGCGGTGGGAGAATCAGTCACGGCCGAAACGGTAGCCTGCCCGCGGGCCTCGACGGTGATCAGCGTGCTCTAGTCGCCACGGCGAAAATACGTCTGAATGGGAACATCGTCTCGCCGGACGCCTCACGTGGATACGCAACCCGAAGCGATTCCCTGTAGGACTCGGCGAAAGACAGGGCTTCGTCACGGTTGAGTGCCTCGACGTAGGGTCGTAACGCTGTGGCGCTCACCCACTCGAAGACGGGGTCATCCCCACTCAGGGGGTGGTAGTAGGTGGTTTCCCAGATGTCGACGTCCTCTGCTACTTGGCGCAGAAGGTTGTAGTAGTCAGAGGGACGGTGAACCTGGTTGGCGGGGTCCCTGGTGGCGAAGCGGTGGCGCCACTCGGCCGAGGTGGCGAGATCGGATAGCAGCGTGTGACTGGGAGCGTCGAAGTTGCCTGGAACCTGGAAGGCCAAGACCCCACCCCTCCTTAGCCCTTCCACCCAGGATCCAAAACGGCGTGCGTGACCTGGTATCCAGTGGAGAGCTGCGTTAGAAAAGATCACATCCAGGCTCGACGGTTCAGGAGTCCACGAGGCTATGTCAGCCCTTACGAACCTGACCGAACCTTCCCGCCCTGGCTCTTTTCGAGGACCGGCGTGCGACGAGACGTCCTCGCTGCGTACGCCAGCAGGCTGCTCGCTTGCGGACGCCTTGGCGAGCATCTCGTCGGAAAGGTCGATACCGACGACCTCGGCCCCCGGCCAACGTCGCGATAGCTCGGCGGTGCCAGCCCCCGTGCCGCATCCGAGGTCGACCACGTTGCGAACGTCTACTGTGGGGATCCTGGCGAGAAGCTCCCAGAACGGGCGTTGCCGCTCGTCCCTGTAGCGAAGGTACTGGCCTGGATCCCACCGAATGTGGCGTTCCGTCATCCGCCCGACGCCCGCTCAGAGGCCGAGATCGGCCGTTTGGTGGGCTCGAATGTCGGATGTCTGACCGAAAACGAGCAGGAACGTGGCTTCGCGCATCAGCCTGGCAGCGGTGGCGTCTGCTTCGACCGATCGCCCCCCGCCGGCGACGGAGACCGCTGCCGCAGCCCGAAGGGCCAAGATGGACGCGTCAGCCCGAGCCGAAGCCAGCTCGGAAGGGCCTGAGCGGTCCAGGCGGCGCCTGAGCGCACCGACCTCAGCGTCGAGAGCTTGTGATCCAAGCAGCGTTGCGCATCGGGCCGCGACGCCAACCGCCAGGTGGCCATTCGACGCCATGCCCGCCAGGTCCCGCCGCCGCCAGTCCTCGTAGGCTTCGACGCCGACCACCCGCTTAGACGGCACCTCCAGACGATCCCAGGTCAGGCGGACCGTCGCCGAGGCGTCCAGCGCGGCGAGGCGAACCCGTTTTACTTCCTGGCCGATCCTACAGTCGGCGTCTAGAAGAAACCAGACTATGTCGTCGCCGCGCCGGGCACCGGCCAACACGATGTCGACCAGACTCCATCCTGTAACCCACGGTGCGAAACCGCTAAGCAGCCAGCCGCCGTCGCCGAGCGCTGATAGTTCGGCGACGGCTGACGGGGGACCGGGGCGGCGCAGCGCCGCGTAGGCTATCCCGGCACGCCGCCCCCCTGAGCGCAGAGCTTCAAGCCACTCGTCCGCCAACTCCCCGCCTGCGGCAGCCACCGCGCGCACGGCCGAGTGGTGCTGTATCCAGACGAATGTCGTCGCCAGGCTCGCACCAGCCAAGGACTCGATGACGCGACCCGCCTGTGTCCGATCTTCCGGAAGGCTGTACAGTCCCGCCTCGGCGATCGCATCGAGATAGCGACGGGGCACTACGGGCGCCGCATCGATCAGGTTCGCTTCGGGGAAAAGTAGCTCCTCGGCCAAGCGGCGGGCTTCGTCTGCGGCGCTCATCACAGTCAAGTGTTGCCGATTTTGTGTTAACGATCATCTGGTTTTCCTCGCTGGCGGCCACGGGTTCTCCCCGGGGACGGCCGGCTCAGAGCACTTACGCCTCGGCGAGAACCTCAGCGGCTACGTCGGCCTTGAGATCACCTGAGGGGATCAAGTCGACGGGCGCTCCGAGTAGCGCTTCCAGCTCTGCTTGGCAGCGGCCGAGAGCCATCAGGCCGACGCCTTTGGCTACGTCGACGAGGAGGTCCACGTCGCTTTCAGGGTTTTCCTCTCCGCGTGCGACGCTGCCGAAGATCTGCGGGTTGCTCAGTCCGTATCGCGACAGCACTTCATGCACCTCGACGCGACGGTGTTGGAGCCGCTGGCCGAGAACTCTTTCAGTCACCGTTGTCGTCGCAGGTGCGGGTAGGCGCATCTCGAGTTCCAATCTGCTGGTCGACGAGCTGACACCTAAGGAGAAGGCGCCGTCTATCAGGTGACAAGTGCTTGTTGGGCTAGCGTGCGGCGGAGGGAGCGGTCGACTAGCATTCGAGGTCACGGAGAGGTGCGAGAGTGGCCGAATCGGACTCACTGCTAATGAGTTGACTTGGGAGACCGGGTCCGGGGGTTCAAATCCCCCCCTCTCCGCCAGCAACCGCCGTGAACGCAACCCCACCCGAGTTACGTCCGGGCATTCTGAACCTTCGCCGCACAGGCGTAGTTGTGTGGCGCTAGCGACAGTTCACGGCTTTTCGCGGTGCACCAGCCACACCCTCGCTTGATCACGGGGGCGGATCACGACCTGGTCGATATCCACGTGGCTCGGTCTGGTGGCGACGAAGGCGATGACGTCGGCGACGTCTTCGGCCCTGAGAGGTGTGATCCCCTTGTACACAGCGTTGGCGCGCTCCTCGTCGCCGTCGAAGCGGACCAGCGAGAACTCGGTCTCCACGAGCCCCGGGTCGACTTCGCTGACCCTGACCGGCTTGCCGACCAGTTCGATTCGCAGCACGTCGGTGACCGCCCGAGCGGCGTGCTTGACGGCGTTATACCCGCCACCGCCGGCGTAGGGCTCGAAGGCCGCTACGGAGCCGACGTTGATGACGTGTCCGTCTCCTGAGCCGATCAGTCTGGGGAGCAGGGTACGGGTCATCCTCATGAGGCCCATGACGTTCGTGTCGTACATCGTCTGCCATTGCGATTCATCGGCTTCACCCACGTTGCTCAGCCCGAGTGCCCCGCCGGCATTGTTGACCAGGAGCCGGCAGCTGTCGCCTACTTGCGAGCAGAAGCGTTCCACTGAGGCGGTGTCA
>JAJZNG010000062.1 GCA_021847945.1 Actinomycetes bacterium
GGAGTTCTTCGATTGCTCGGCGTCGCCCGAGTGGTTGCGCGAGGCGACCAACGAAGGCGAGAACTGGCGGGCGACCATCGAGGCCAGCCTGGCAAACCTGGCACGGGTATTAGCCGGCTCGACCGTATAAGTTCTCCGGAACCAGGGACAGCCCACTAACCGGCGATCAGGGACACCACCGATGGGGGACCCAGGGACGTTCCCGGCGAGTGCTCGGTGATTCCCGTCAGTGGCCCTATGGGCGCTTCCGCCGGCGCCCGGCCACTAATGGCTGCACGACGATCGGCTCAGGCAGGCACTCTGAAAGCCGTTGCAGATCCTGCTCGTCAGAGGTCAGCACGGTCGACCGAGTGCGACTCGCGGCCAGGACAACGTGCGCGTCGACGACATCAGACGCATCGGCCCGGGACAGTAGAGCTCCTACCTCATGAGGTTCCTCGCCGGTAAAGCTGACGATGTCGCAGCCGCGAAGGAACCTCCGCAGCTGCACCTGGCGCGGCGACCGGCTCACCTGGGCGACCACCGGCGCAGTCGTGACTGGAACGAAGCCCACTTCGAGGCGAACTCGGTGGTCGGCCCAGACGTCGCGGTCGTTTCGGTCGGCGGCGACCAAGAGACCGGCGTCGTAGACGACGCTCATGCGGAGCGACGTTTGCTTGAGCAGCGAAACTCGTCGGCGACGCGTTGGCGCGCCGATCCCAGTTCGGCTTCGGTCAGCGGGCCGTACTCAGCTTCCCATTCGGACACCGCAGCCAGACCATCTCGCAGGAGAAGAGCCCGCCGCGCTGCGGCAGTCATCCATGCGGAAACGCTCAACCCCTCCCCAGCAGCGGCAGCTATAACCCGCTCATGAACCTCTGGGTCGACGGTGATCGCCAGCTTCGGCGACGGCTTTCCTCTAGGCATAGAGAAAGAGTACTACCAAGGTAGGAGGGTAGTGGGCGCCCTTAAGCCGGCGTACTGGAACACGATGCTTCTGCGTGCTGTCGGGACGAGGAGCCACCTGCCCTTCGAGAATAGAGCGGGCCGCAACCCAGCGCCTCTGCGAGTTCGAACTCGACCAGGTTGCCTCCGGCGAGCCGGTTTTGAGCGAGACGCTGAATGATCTCCTCGCCCAGCTGACTACGATGCCGTGCACTTCGGCTTCGGCACGCCTGGTCGACGACGGTGACCTCGTGCTCAGGGCCATTGACCGCAACCGGCTAAAGGCTGCTCAGGCGTCGGGATCACACCTCTGACCCCAAAAGGCCAAACGTAGGCACCCACCGGCGAACCCTATGCTACTGCGCACCACCCCACAGAGAGCCGCTGCGGAGAGCTTCCCTCTCGATGCGCTGTAGAGTGGAGCAGGTGACAAGGCGCCGGAACGTGCCGCAACGTGGACCGCTAGACAGCGAAGGCCTCACCGCTACGAAGGTCGGTCGATGATCGTAGCGATCGGGTTTCTATCCGGTATCTTGACGACTTCGGCTTGGCTGCCGCAGCTGTGGCGTACGTGGCATCGCGGCAAAGCCGATGACATCTCCTTCGGCTACCTGGGAGTTCTAGGCACTGGGATCGTCGGCTGGATCGTCTACGGCTCGGCGAGCGGTCAACCCGCCGTGCTCATTCCGAACGTAGTCACTTTCGCCCTGCTCGTGGGACTGACCGCCCTCAAGGTCCGCCCCCGGCGCTCCGCTCTGAGCCGCTAGACCCGAACTTCCCCGAAATCCGCGCGGCTTAGACAGTCTCCGCCGCCATGGCGGCTTGTCTCGCCCAGCGGTAGTCCGCCTTGCCGTTGGGCGCCCGGCGTACAGCGTCGACGACGACGATCCGCCTGGGTATCTTGTAGCCCGACAACGAGCTCCGCAGCCATGCTCGCAACTCGTCCCCGTCGGGGCGCTCGGGACGGTCACAACCGACGACGGCCACAACCTGCTGGCCGAAGCGCTCGTCGGGGAGGCCGACTACCAGGCAGTCGTCGACCGCCTCGTGGCGTTTGAGGGCCTCTTCTACCTCTTCGGGATAGACCTTCTCTCCCCCGGTGTTGATGCAGTTCGAGCCCCTGCCAAGCAGGCGGATGCTGCCATCAGCGTCGACGCTCGCCCAGTCGCCGGTGATCACATAAGACTCCCCTTCAAAGGTGCGGAACGTCCGGGCCGTCTTGTCAGGGTCTTTGTAGTAGCCGAAAGCGGGAGTCTGCGTAGCGAGCATGCCCTGCTCTTCGGACCCCGGCTGCACCCGCCTTCCGTCCTCGGTGATGACGATCGTGCCGGGGATCAGGTCAAACCTCGCCGTCGGCACCTTCGTCTCCCGCGACACCGACGTCACACCGTACCCGCCGCCTTCCGTGGACCCGAGCGCGTCGATCATGACAGCGCCGAGTCTCTCCGCGAGGCCTTCTTTGACCTCTGCGCTCCACATCGCCCCCGAAGAGGCGATCGTGTCCAAACCGGCAAGGTCGAGCGTCCTACCCTGCGCTTCGAGTTGCTCCAAGGCTCTCAGCATCGGCCTGGCGAAAGCGTCCCCGACCACGACGACGCGGGTGGCCCTCTCCCGCTCGGCGACTTCCCAAAGCTCGTAGGGGTCGAACGTGCGGCTCTCCAAAAGCACGGCTGTGCCGCCGGCGAGCAGGGCGGGCATCGCCCCGACCCACATGCCGGTGCCGTGCATCAGCGGAGGACATGTGACTGTGACAAGGCGGGGCAGGCCGGTCATCGCCTCCAGGAAAGCCGGGATCTCCTCGACGCTCGTCGGGGTCGCGACCGGCAAGCCGAGCAGGGCGAAGTTCTGGTACTGGGCTCGCACGAAGTCGTGCTGGTGGGACATGACACCCTTGGGCATTCCCGTGGTGCCGCCGGTGTAGAGCATGTAAAGGTCGTCGCCGTCACGCTCGATGCGCTGCGCCGGCTCGTGATCCCCTAAGAGGCGATCCCAGGGCAGCGCCTCGGGCACTTCGATCTGGGCGTCGCTTTGAGGGTCGGGCACCTCCACAAGAAGCTTCAAGCCCGGCAGCCGGTCGAGCACTCTCAAGATCCGGTCGGCCATCGAAGAGTGGTAGACGAGGGCTTCGCTGTCAGCGTCACCGAGGAGGTAGGCGAGCTCGTCGTCGACGTAGCGGTAGTTGACGTTTATGGCGACACAGCGGGCTTTGTAGGAGCCGTACTGGGCGATCAGGTACTCGGGGCTGTTGTACAGGCACAGGGCAACCTTGGCGCCCGGTTCCAGGCCGTGGGCTCCCAAGGCGGCGGCGAAGCGCGCCGCCTGGTCGTCGTATTCACGGTAGGTAACCCGTCGAGCACCAGACACTATGGCCTCGGCCGCCGGGTTGAAGTCCGTCACCGCCTCCCATGCGCTGGCGAAGTGCAACCTCATGACGAGACCCCACCTGAAACGGACGCGAACTTCGAAACCTCAAACGACGGCACGACCGTTCCCCTGATTATGCTGCGGTGTCTTTCCAAGACGGCGATCAGGCGGAGGGTTCGGATCCGACGACCGACACGAAGCTGACGCACTCCCCGGGCTGGCCGCCGAGGTTGTGGGTGAGGGCGAGCTTGCGGGTGGGGCTGAGGCTGGCTATTCGGCGCTCGTCAGGCGCCTCCCCGCGCAGCTGCAGCCAGCATTCGAACATCATCCGCAACCCCGAAGCGCCGATGGGATGGCCGAACGCTTTCAGGCCACCGTCGGGGTTGACGGGCAGCTCCCCGTCGAGGTCGTAGGTTCCCGCCAGGGCTTCCTTCCATGCGAAGCCGCGTTCAGCGAAGCCGAGGTCTTCCATGAGCACCAACTCGGTGGGGGTGAAGCAGTCGTGCACCTCCGCCATCGCGATCTCAGCCCGAGGGTCGGTGACGCCTGCCTGGGCGTACGCGTCGGTGGCAGCTGCGACCACCTCCGGGAACGTCGTGAAGTCGTAGGCGGGGTCTATGTTTCCCCTGGCGGGGCCGGCGACGAAAGAAAGGCCTTTCACGTACAGGGGACGGTCCGTGTAGCGGTGCGCGTCCTCGGCTCTGACCACGATGGCTGCAGCCGAACCGTCCGAAACTCCCGAGCAGTCGAACACGCCGAGCATGCCCGCTATCGGAGCGGAACGCGCTATTACCTCTTTGGACACTTCCTTGCGGAACTGCGCTCGGGGATTGCGGGCGCCGTTGTAGTGATTCTTCCAGGCTATGCGGGTGAGAACCTCTTTTAGCTCTGCCTCGTCGACCCCATACTTCTTGGCGTAGGCGGGGGCCAGCAGGCTGAAGCGGGCCGGAGCTGTGATCTCCGCTATGGTGCCGTCCCCGGGCAGGGGTGCGCTTACCAAGCCGGAGAACCCGGAATCTTTCAGCTTCTCCACCCCTACGGCCATAGCCATATCAAAGGCGCCCGAAGCCACCGCGTAGCATGCGTTTCTCAGCGCTTCGGAACCCGTGGCGCACATGTTTTCGAGGCGGGTGACCGGCTTGTTCTCTAGGCGGAGCACCCGGGACAGGGTGAGGCCGGACACCCCTGAGCCCATCGTCCCGAGCCAGTACGCGTCGATGTCGTCCCTGTCCACGCCGGCGGACAGCATCGCCGCCTGGGTGGATTCGATCAGCATGTCGTCGGTGGAGCGGTCCCAGTGCTCACCGAAGTTGGTGCAGCCCATGCCGACTATGGCGACTCTGTCTCTGATGCCCTTCGATGCCATTTTTCGCCTCCCGTTGGATGTTGCGTTTGTTGTTATTCGTGCACAGCGACCACCTCAGCTGAGGACTGGCCTCGCCTTCCAGAAGTAGTTGTGGATTCCCGAAGCCGTGGTCAGGCGCCGGAAGGACATCTCGACCCGGTCTCCGATAGCGACCTGGTCGGGGTCGGCGTCGGTCAGCTCACAGCTGAGCCGGCCGCCGCCGTCGAAGTCGATGACGGCTGCGATTACCGGGGGGGACGGCGAGAACGCCAGATGGTCGACGGTGTAGGTCGCTATCGTCGCCATCTTGTCGGCCATCGGCTCCTCGACCATCCGGTCGACGGCTTTGCAGTTGACGCACACCCTGACCGCAGGAAGGTGAACCGTGGAGCACTCTTCGCAGCGGTGGGCGACGAACCCGTACTTGTAGCGCGAGGATCGATGCGTCGGGGGTGCGGCCGGGCCTTGCGGGTCCGGCCGTCTCGGCGGCTCCTTGGAAAGCAACCCCCGCCACGAGAGGAAGTCGGTGTAACGCACCGGCTTGCCACCACCCTCGGCCTGAGCGGCGACCGTCACGTCCGGGCGGTGCCTTGCTATCGCTTCGGTCGTTCGAAGCAACATCGCCGTCGCACCGTCGGCGAGTGTCACCACCGCTATCGCCTGGCCTGGTTGCGCCGTGTCGAGAACGTTGGCGAGGATCAGCCCAACCTGGGCGGCGCCCGGGTTGCCGATCGAGGTGGTCATGTCGTCGGCGACCCGCCCGGCGCCGCACGACGCCGCGAAAGACCGTACGGCGCGCCCGTGAAGCCCGGCTACAACGACAACGTCGATCTCCGACGGGGACAGCCCAGAC
>JAJZNG010000011.1 GCA_021847945.1 Actinomycetes bacterium
CCTTCCAAGAGGGTCCGGGGAGCGCGACAAGGCCCGATCCCCAGAACTCCGAGCGCACGCAGCTACGGAGTTCGCAGATTGGCCGTTGCCCTCACAGCAGTGTCGGGTTTGCTCGTCCTGCTGGTCTCGCCCGCATCCCCGGCGTCGGCTAGCGGTGTCGCCACCCCAGGTGGCCCTGCGGCGCTGTCAACAGAACAGGCTCAGGTCTCCCAACTAGAAGCTGAGATCGCCAACGAAGGCACCGCCCTGCAACAATTGGTTGCTCGTTCGAACCAGGCTCAGGCCCGCCTGGCGGCCCTCCAGCGCAGCCTCGCAGCGCAGCAGAAGCAACTTAGCTCGGACCGTGCCGGCGAGGCGGCTGCTGCCGCGAAGCTGCGGGCCGTAGCCCTGTACGAGTACGTGAACGGGTCCAAGTCCCTGCAGGACACCCTTGCCGGCAGCGGGTCGCTCGAAGCGAAGGCCGACGCCGCCATGATCGAGACCGAGTACGTGGCCGCCGCAGGCGTGAACGTGAACGACGCTATACGCGCTCTGAGCGCCGACGAGAAGCGGGTATCGGAGTCGCAGACCCGCACCAAGGCCCTGGCGGGGGCAGCGGCGGAGGCTGTGAGCACCCTCGGCGCTGACCGCCAGGCCGCCCAGCAGGCTCTCGACGCCGAGCAGTCGACGCTCAGCCAGGTGAAAGGTAACCTAGCCTTCCTCCTAGCGCAGGTGCAGGAACAGCAGTCGGCGGCTCAACAAGCTGACGAAGCCACCCTTGCCAGCCAGGCTCGGGCAGCGCAAGCTGCGCAAGCCGTGCAATCACGGACTGGGTCGCAACAGGGCGGGAGCTCTGCAGGCGCCGCACCGGTAGCTGATGCGGTCGGCCCGCAGCCCGCACCTCCGAATGCGACAGCCCCGCCGGAGGTACCCGTGGCGACACCACCCCCCGTAGCGACACCGACCGTTGCTACCACCACCACCGCAGCGACGACTGTGCCCCCGACGACAGCTCCGCCTGTGACGGCGGCTCCGGTCATGACCCCGACGCTCAACCTCGACCAGGCTCCCGCCCCGGTTCTGCCATCCCCCGGCGCCTACTCCAACCCGCTGCGCTCCGTGCAGGCCCTCTACCCCGAACGCGTAGACCAGGGCGTCGACTACAGCGGCTACGGGACCATCTACGCCATCGGCGACGGGGTGGTGCTATCTGTCACGAACTCCGGCTGGCCTGACGGGACGTTCATCGCCTATCGCCTGACCGACGGGCCGGCAGCGGGGCTGACCGTCTACGCCGCCGAGGACATACTCCCGTCGGTCACCGTCGGCGAGCAGGTTACGCCTTCCACGGTGCTTGGGACGATGTTCGAAGGGCCCGACGGGATCGAGACCGGTTGGGCGAGCTACGCAGGCACTGGGGCGACCATGGCCTGGGGTGCCGGGCAGTTCGACGGCTCCAACTCGACGGCGTTCGGCTACAACTTTTCGCAGCTGCTGAGCTCGCTCGGTGCCCCCCCAGGGGTCCTCCAGAATGACCCGGCCACCGGGAACCTACCGCCAGGGTGGCCGCAATGGTGAACTGCGCTGGGGGTCAGCCGCCTGCGGAAGCAACTCCAGGTTCCTCGGCTTCGGCTAGCCACGCGATCAGGTCGGACCGCGCGCGAGCGACCCTTGAGCGTATGGTACCCACAGGGCATTCACAGACCGTCGCCGCCTCCGAATAGCTGAGACCGACCAGCGCTGTAAGCACGAACGCGGAGCGCCTGTCGGGGTCTAGGCGGTCCAGGAGGTCGCCCGCCACGGCCGCGCTCGAAGCGTCAGGCCACTCGCCCGTGCGCGCGAGGACCGGAGAATGTAGGTCGCTGTCTCGACGGCGGCGCCTGGCCGTGGAACGATGGTGGTCGAGGCACACATGGCGGGCGATGCCGAGAAGCCAAGTCTTGGCGGTCGAGTCGCCTCTGTAACCCGCTAGTGACCGCACAGCTCGCACGAAAGTCTCCTGCGCGAGATCGTCGGCGCTCGACGGGTCCGTCAGCCCGGAGCAGAACCTCCAGACCTGATCGTAGCTGGCCTCCACAAACGCCTCTAGGGCGGCCAGGTCGCCGGCGCGCGCCCCTACAGCCAGCCGGGTCAGTCCGTCCACACCGGCCAACCTACCTCGGCGGCGGCGCTGATCGCCCGTCGACAACCAATGCGCTCTCCACCCCGCCCGGGAAATCCAACTACCTCGGGGAACTCCACGGCCCCGTGGAACTCCACGCCACCCCGGGACGACCAATAAACGTGACTTATGAACGACTGGACGTGACTCTCCGAGGGGGATGGCGCGCGTGCCTGGGATGAACACCGGGCTGAGCGCCACCAACCCGGTGGTAGTAGCCGCCTTTCACAGACTCCTGCTCCGCCAGGGTCTCGTCATCTTGGTGGTGCTGGCCGCCTTGTGGGTAGTGTGGAACGTCCTGCGCTCACGCCGGCTGCGCGCCTCCTCGGCGGCTGAGGAAACCTCCGGTGCGGTCCGGCGGACCGGCTCGGCCGGTGCGGACTTAGCCGGCAGCGAGCCGGCGGCGCGACGGGCGCTGCGGGTGTCGTTCGGTCTCATCTGGACCTTCGACGGGATCCTCCAAGGGCAGGCGTCAATGCCCCTGGGAATGGCCCCGAACGTGATCGGACCTGCTGCGTCCTCGTCGCCAGGCTGGGTGCAGCACCTCGACAACGCTATGGCCACCATATGGAGCTACCACCCGATCTCGGCGCCGGCCGCGGCCGTATGGGTTCAGGTCGGTATCGGATTGTGGCTGCTCGTAGCGCCGAGGGGTAGCTGGTCGCGCCTGGCCGGAGTGGCGAGCGTCGGGTGGGGCTTGGTCGTGTGGGTGTTCGGCGAGGCGTTCGGGCAGGTGTTCGCACCCGGCCAGTCTTTCCTCTTCGGCCTGCCAGGTGCGGTGCTGTTCTACTGCGTGGCGGGAGCGCTCGTCGCTTTGCCCGAGGAAGTCTGGCGTTCGGCGCGGACCGGGAGGAGGATCCTCGGGGCTATGGGTGTCTTCCTGGTGGGTATGGCGGTGCTGCAAGCCTGGCCGGGCCGGGGCTTCTGGCAGGGTGGGACCACCGGGCAACTCGCGTCGATGGTGTCGGGCATGGCACAGACCCCACAGCCTCACCTCACCGACAGTGCGGTGTCTGCGTTCGCCGGCTTCGACGCAGCCCACGGTTGGGGCGTGAACCTCTTCGCCGTGGCGGCCATGGCAGCGCTCGGAGCGGTGATGGTGTACGCCGGTTTCTTCTCAGTCCGGCCGAGACTCCTGCGGGCATGCCTCGGTGCCGCGGCGCTCCTATTCCTCGCTGACTGGGTTCTCGTGCAGGACTTCGGCTTCCTCGGGGGTGTTGGGACCGACCCGAACTCGATGATCCCGATGCTGGTAGTCGTCTTAGCCGGCTACCTTGCCGTGACTCGCCCAGCCGTCCAGCCGGCGGCGAACGTGGTCGCGATCACCACGCCCGAGGCCACCCGATCCGCTCTGTCCAAGCTGGCGTTGGACCCGACGTTCGCTCTGCGAGTAGCCGCTTCGGTGGCGGCGGTCGCCGTGGTCCTCGTCGGCTCCGTGCCGGCGGCGTTAGCTGCCACCGACCCCAACGCCAACCCGATCCTAGCCCAGGCGATCAACGGTACCCCCCAGACGGTCGACGCGCACGCCCCGAACTTCACCCTGATCGACCAAAACGGCAACCCTGTGACCCCAGCCGACCTTTCCGACAAGACGGTAGCTGTCACCTTCCTCGACGACGTGTGCACCTCGACCTGCCCGCTCATAGCCCAATACTTCCGCCAGGCCGACAAGCTTCTCGGCCCGACCGCGGCCAAAGTCGAACTGGTGGCTATCAACGCCAACCCGGTGTTCGTGGCACCCGACTACCTGCAGGCCTTCGACCGCCAGGAGAACATGGCCTCGCTAGCGAACTGGAAGTTCCTGACCGGTTCCTCCCTGGCCCAGCTCGAAGCCGCCTGGCGGGCCTTCGGGAACGCTACCGAGCTGTCACCCGGCGGGGCTATGGTTGGCCACAGCGAGTTCACAGCGGTCATCGGCCCCGGATGGACGGTGCGCTACGTGCTCAACTCCGACCCGGGCCCTGGGACAGAGGCGACGCAGTCCTCTTTCGCCGTGGTCCTAGCTGACACCTTGAAGAAGGTCGTCGCAGCGTCGTGAGAAGCTCACCCGAAGCATCTGGCCGCCTGCCCACCGTGGTCTGCGCTGTGGTGCTCGCATCCGTCCTGTCCGCTTGCGGAGCAAGCAAGACTTCCACGGCCACAAAAAGCGCCGCCGGCCAGTGGACCCTGCCGACCGCCTCGTCGACTATAACCCCCGACGGGGTGTGGGCGACCGTCGCGATGGGACATCTCGGGGACCCCCTCAACACCTTCTGGCAGCTGCCTTTCCGCCAGGCCGGCAGGGCTACATGGACGAACCAGGTCGAAGCCACCGCCACTGCCACCAACGGCGGACTGATCCTCGCCTCGGCAGGCGGGACGCTTCTAGTCGGGATCCGACCGTCGGTAGATCTCACCTTCTCCCCCCTGATATCCACTGAGACCGGAGGCCTGAAATGGTCCAGCGGACTGTTAGACACTGCGCTGATCCCCGCCGCCGGTTCCCTGGCCGTCGAGTCGAGCGCAGCCGCCAGCCCCCCAGCCGCCAGTGCTATAACCGCCAGCGCTATAACCGCCAGTGGCGGTGACAGTAAAGTCGAATCCGACGAGGGGAACCTGTCGTCGTGGAGGGCTGTCGGCGATCTTCGCTCGCTGAACTTGAGCGCCGCCGGCAGGAGTTGCGACGCGACTTCTCTCACAGCCGTCGGGTACTCAGGCACCAACCTCGTCGTCGGCGCCGCCTGCGCAAACGCCGGCTCGACCGGGTTGTTCACCCTCGGCACGGACGGCTGGCGGACAACCGGGCCGGCCTTGAGCGCTTCAGCCGGATCGACCATAACGGTCCTGGCCGCCGCGTCACAGGGCTCAGGCCAACCGGCAGCCTCCACGGAGGCGTTCCTGCTCGGCCTTACTGGCCCGGCTGGTGAACCCCCCCGCCTGGTAGTCGCTTCCAGCTCCGACGGCACAGACTGGCAGGCGTCACCCGCTATCACGGTCGCTTCGACCACGGCGGTCATCTCGTTCGGGCCGGCCCCGGGCGGGGGCCTGTTCGTGCTGGCCAGAGGACCCGGCGGGGCGATCAACCCCTATGTGACTGACGGGCCGGGCGCCCAGTGGCGGCAGCTCCCCCACGCCCCACCGGGCACGGCGACCCTTGCCAAAGGTCACGGGGGGACGCTCGAAGCCCTGTCCGTCAACGACACGGTGTTGAGCTTTTGGACCTTCGAGCCCGCTGGAAACGAGTGGGTCAGGTCAC
>JAJZNG010000130.1 GCA_021847945.1 Actinomycetes bacterium
CTGACAGCAGCGGGTTCGACATCCTCGGCAGGATGATGGTAGGGGGCCGGAGCTCTATAGAGGTGGGATTAGCGGTGGGTGTGATATCCACCATCTTCGGCCTTGTCTACGGCGCCATATCAGGCTTTTTTGGCAAAGCAACTGACGTGATAATGATGCGGTTCGTGGACATCGGACTGGCGATACCAGTCGTGTTCCTCTTCATCTTCATGTCTCAGGTGTACAAGCCGAGCCTAACGCTGCTGATACTCCTGCTGGCGGCAGTGTCATGGCAGGTGCCGGCACGCCTGGTGAGAGGTGAAACCCTTACACTTCGAACAAGGGAGTTCGTCCAGGCTGTTCGCACCATGGGCGGCAAGTCAGGTCGCATCATAGTGCGCCACATAATTCCGAACACTATCGGCACGATCGTGGTGACGGTCACGTTCCAAGTCGCCAACGCCATTCTGACGCTGGCGGTGTTGCAGTATCTCGGCTTTGGGCTGCCGCCGACGACACCGACTTGGGGTTCCATGCTCTCCAACGGTACGACTTACCTCCAAGATGGCTACTGGTGGGAGGTGTACCCGGCGTTGGCGATAATCGTTCTCACCGTCGTAGCGTTCAACTTCATAGGCGACGCTCTTCAGGACTCCTTCGACGTCCGGTTGCAGGAGCGATAGGCCCAGTGGATAACGTGCTGGAGGTGAAGGATCTTCGTACGGAGATCCGGCTTAGAACCGCGACGGTACACGCCGTCGACGGGATCAGCTTCAACGTCGGTGTAGGCGAGACCGTCGGTATCGTCGGCGAGTCAGGCTGCGGCAAGACCATGACCGGCATGTCGGTAATGAGGCTGCTTCCAAACGGTGGCAGTATCGCGGGCGGCCGGATTCTCCTTGAGGGCCGTGATCTCGCCGCTATGTCGGACGACGACATCCGCCGGGTGCGCGGCAACGAGATAGGGATGGTCTTCCAGGATCCGATGACGTCGCTGAACCCGACGATGACGATCGGGCGCCAGATCGCCGAAGCCGTCCGCCTCCACCGTGGGGTCTCCGAAACCGCCGCGATGCAGCGGGCCGTTGAAGTCCTGGACCTGGTCGGGATGCCACGACCCAAAGAGCGCCTAAAGGACTACGCCCACCAGCTTTCCGGCGGTCTGCGCCAGAGGGTCATGATCGCGATGGCGTTGTCGTGCTCGCCGAAATTGCTAATCGCCGACGAGCCGACCACCGCCTTGGACGTGACGATCCAAGCCCAGATCCTTAGCCTCTTGGACCGGCTAAAGGCCGAGCTGAGCATGGCGATGATCCTCATCACCCACGACATGGGCGTGATCGCCGGCCGGGCCGATCGTGTCGTGGTCATGTACGCAGGGAAGATAGTGGAGTCCGCGTCGACGGGGGAGCTCTTCGCGAACGTCCGCCACCCATACACCGAGGCGCTGTTGGCCTCGATACCCCAGCTGGACCAGGACCGGTCCCAGAAGCTCTATTCGATTCCAGGTCTGCCGCCTGACCTGACTCGGCCGCCGGCAGCTTGCCGTTTCGCCCCGAGATGCGCATTCTCGACCGACGTGTGCCTGCGCGACGAGCCGCCCCTGGGCGGGACGAACCCGAACCATCCGTTTGCGTGCTTTCATCCTCGCGAGACCTCTGTGGACTCGCTCGCAGGTTCCGCCGCTGCTCTCATAGCCCAGGCCGACAGCAACGAGGCTCTGCGAAGCCGTTATGCACGGGAGCTAGCTCTTCTTGGAGGGCCTTCCGCCGAGCCCGACGAGAGTCCGCCGGCGTCAGAGGGTTCGGTCGGTGAACCGGGAGAGGCCGTGTTGGAGTTTCGCAACGTCTCGAAAGAGTTCGTGGTTACCGCCGGCTCTGTACTGCGTCGCAGGGTCGGCACGCTCAAAGCGGTGTCCGACGTGAGTCTTACAGTAATGCGAGGGGAGACGTTCGGCCTGGTAGGCGAGTCCGGTTGCGGCAAGACGACCCTCGGCCGGATGGGAGTCGCCTTGGAGACCCCAACATCGGGACAGGTCCTATTCCAAGGGTCCGACCTCAGTGCCATGCACGCCAAGGAGCTCAGAACCCGCCGCAGGGACCTTCAGCTCATGTTCCAGGACCCCTACTCTTCCCTCGACCCAAGGATGCGCGTCAAGGAGATCATTCGTGAACCGCTCGACGTCGCCCACTGGAAGAGCCCGTCTGAACGCGACGAGGTAGTCGGACGCCTCCTCGACGAAGTGGGCCTTCCCCGTGCAGCGATGGAACGCTATCCGCACGAGTTCTCCGGCGGTCAGCGCCAGAGGCTGGGCCTGGCTAGAGCTCTCACCCTGAACCCGAAGGTGATCGTCGCAGACGAACCGGTGTCAGCCTTAGACGTGTCGGTGCGCTCGCAGATCCTCAACTTGATGAAGCGCCTCCAAGCCACCCATGGCCTTACTTACCTGGTCATATCGCACGACCTGTCTGTGGTCAGGTATCTTGCCGACCGCATCGGCGTGATGTACCTCGGCAAGCTCGTCGAAGTCGGCACCGGCGACGATATCTACAGCAGGCCGGCGCACCCCTACACGCTGGGCCTGCTGGAGTCGATACCGGTCCCCAAGCCTGACATTGCGCGAGAACGGGCTGGACGGGTTGCGATGACTGGGGAGATCCCGTCCGCAGTGAATCCGCCCTCGGGTTGCCGGTTTCGCACGAGGTGCGCCCGAGCCGAGGAGGTGTGCGCGCTCGAAGCCCCGCCGCTGACCGGTTTCGGAGGGGCGCATCAGGCAGCGTGTCATTTCCCACTGCAAACGCCAGTTTCCATTTCGGCGGCTCGAGCCTCGGCCCTGTAGGCGGGGACATCTGGCCTAAGGTAGGCCGATTATGGTCTCAGAGATCTTCGACGAGCAGGCGTGGGCCCAGGTGCCCGGGTTCGACTTCACCGACATCACCTATCACAGAGCGCGGACCCAGCCCACTGTCCGGGTGGCTTTCAATCGGCCTGAAGTCCGCAACGCGTTTCGTCCAAAGACTGTCGACGAGCTCTACCAGGCTCTCGACCACGCCCGCCAAAGTCCCGACGTGGGATGCGTTCTGCTGACCGGCAACGGGCCTTCCCCCAGGGACGGTGGCTGGGCGTTCTGCTCCGGCGGCGACCAACGTATCCGGGGACGTGACGGCTATCAGTACGCGACAGGTGACAGCGCCGAGACGGTCGACCCGGCTCGAACCGGCCGGTTGCATATCCTCGAAGTTCAGCGGCTGATCCGCTTCATGCCCAAGATCGTCATCGCCGTGGTGCCCGGGTGGGCGGCGGGTGGTGGCCACAGCCTGCACGTCGTGTGCGACCTGACGTTAGCCAGCGCCGAGCACGCCCGTTTCAAGCAGACCGACACAGACGTCGCCAGCTTCGACGGCGGCTTCGGCTCCGCCTACCTGGCCCGCCAGGTAGGCCAGAAGTTCGCTAGGGAGATCTTCTTTTTGGGGCGGACCTACAGCGCCGCCGAGATGCACGAAATGGGAGCTGTCAACGGAGTCGTCGCACATAGGGACCTAGAGGTGGTGGCGTTGCAGTGGGCGGCGGAGATCAACTCCAAGAGCCCAACGGCTCAGCGGATGGTCAAGTTCGCTTTCAACTTGATAGACGACGGCCTGGTTGGACAGCAGCTCTTCGCCGGCGAGGCGACCCGTCTCGCGTACGGGACTGCCGAGGCGCAGGAGGGACGCGACGCGTTCTTGGAGAAGCGCCCGCCCGACTGGTCGGGGTTTCCCTGGCACTTCTAGCTTAATGCGGCCGCTTCCGGCGTGACCTGATCGGGCCCCGGCCTTACAAAGCCGGGGCCCGGCCCCGGCGCAGGCCGGCGGTCGTCCGGCCAGGCCACCGTAGGCTAGGCCCCCATCGGCGTGGCGTGATCCGGTAAAATGAGAATCAGCCTCGACATCATGTTTGACGGTGGCGAGAGCAAGACGTTCGCAACTGTGCACGAGACGGATTGATGAGCCCGAGAGATATTTGGAAGAGAAGCGCACGCTACGCAAAGTCGTCGGAGTTCGACGATCTAACTGACACCGGAGAGATCCCGGTCTGCAGACCCAAGGAAGATCTTGACCCTCCGGGCCGCCTAGGTCGCCCGTCGCGTGATCTGCTCGGAGCAGGGTCGCTCGTGAACGTCGGGTTGGCCGTGTCATCGATATTCGTGTCGCTTTTCTTCTACGTGTCGTCGGGCAGTATCACCAACATGGCGCTTTTCGCGTTCGGTCGCTATGGCGGTCTCATGGCAATGTCGTTAGTGGTCGCAGCTGCGTTTCCCAACACTTCTCCCCGTCGACTCTTCCGTGTCGGAGTCGGCCTGACCGCCATGTTCTACCTGTCGCTTATAGTCCTGGGAAAGGCGGCTACGCCGCTAGCGCTGCCACTTGGCTTGTTCAACGGGGCAGCGAGCGGGGTTTACTGGTTCGGTGTTAACACCCTCATCTACGACGTGGTAGAAGGCGAAGAGCGAGGACGTTACTACGGGCTCAACTTTGCGTTCTTGAACGTCACTAACGTCGTCGGTCCTTTCGGCGCCGGCCTTCTCATAGCGAAAGTCGGTGGGGTGACCGGGTACTTCGCCGTTTTCGCAGCGTCGACTGTCGCGTTCGCTACGGCTTTCGTCGTGTCGAGACGCCTCGCTGACACCGCTGGCATCGGAGGTGTCCCAATCCGGGAGGCTCTTCGTCTTCCCTGGGCGACGCCAGAGTGGGGACGAATGTGGACGGTCGTCGCTTTGAGAGGATTCAAGCAGTCCGCAGGATCTCTAGGTCTTGTCATACTCGTCGCCTTGGCTACCACAAGTTCCACCGCTCAAGGGGAGTTCGCTGCGGCGACAGCGCTGGCCGCAGTCGGTACCTCTATCCTCGCCGGGAAGGTCAGCCCTGACCGCAGGGGCAAGGTGATGTGGGGCGGTGCCGGGGCCTTCGTCCTCTCCACGGGATTGCTGCTCCACGCAGGGCTCGCCGCTATCCTCACCTACGGAATAGTGACAGGCCTGGTCTACCCGGCCGTTATGGTACCGGTGTCAAGCGTAATCCTGGAGGCCATGGACACCGACCCCAAGGCTGGTGAGCGGCGAGGGGGTTACGTCTTGTCACGTGAGATAGCCGTGAACGTCGGTAGGCTCCTTGCGATAGGCCTGCTACTGGTATTGCTTCATTTCGTTGCTGCTAGAGACGCTGTTCTCGTCACTGTCGGGTCCGCAGCGCTGCTGCAACTCGCTGTCGCCGGCCTTTCTGCTCGCACCTCGGTCCGCGCTCGGGCGTACAGCTGACCTTCAGGCGCTCGTACCGTGGGGAACTAGAAAGCGCCGAGGACACCCGTGTTCGGGAAGCTG
>JAJZNG010000175.1 GCA_021847945.1 Actinomycetes bacterium
GTCAGCGTCGGGAAGGTTCCCCTCTGACTGCTCCGGCTCGCCGGTATCCGCGCTCGCTCTTCGGACGTCCCGGCCACGTACGAGGCGATCCCGCCTGCCTTCCATTCCATGTCGGGGACGTCGGAAGCGAACGGGATCGTGTGAACTCCCAGTTGGAACGTGCGCCCTCTTACAAGCGCGAGGAGATCGTCGGAAAGCTCCCTGCGGGTCACGCAGGTGACGTGCGCTCCCTGTGACACCCACTTGGGGTCGAACGTCGGCTCCATGGAATCGGTGGCGGTCGCGACAATCGCAGCACCCCTGACTGCTTCCTCCGCGCTGCTTACGGCTTGCACCTCCAACCCAAGGTCCGCTGCAGCTTGGGTCGCGAAACGCTCTCTATTGGCCTTGGTTGTGCTGTAGACGCGCACCGTTCGCAACCGGCGCACTTGCGCTATTGCCTCCAGGTAGGTCCTGGCCATTCCTCCTGATCCGATCAGCCCGAGCGAGTCAGCGTCGGGCCGGGCGAGGACGTCGACGCCTATGCCGGCTGCTGCCCCGACCCGGACGTGCTGCAGTACGCCGTCCTGGATAAGGGCGAGAGGTTCGCCGTTGACGATGCTGTAAAGGAGGATTATTCCCGAGTAGAGGCCCGGTTGGACGCAGTACTTGTCCTGAGTGCGGCCTTGTGGCCATGACACGACGTCGGACTTTATCCGCACGGCCGCCACGCCGAACGAGCGCGACGTTCCGGCCATCGAACCCCACTGGTAGTAGTCGTCCCCACGTCCCGTCGGCGCGTACATGTCGATCCTGGGAATGTAGGTTGCGTCTCCGATGGCCAGGTCGGCGTAGGCGGTTCGCAGCGCGGAGATCCCCTCCGCCATGGTCAGGACGCTCGCGACGTCAGCGTTGTTCAGAACCAGCACCGCGTCCGCCTCTCAGCCCTTGGCTGATACGTAGGGACTGATGGCCGACCCTTGGGCCACAGCCGTGGTGACCTCGCTCGCCAGCGTGGCACCGTCCGTCGGCCCGATCGCAAGATGCTGTTTAGTGGCTTGGGCCTGAAGCGCCGAGGAGGACGCCGCCTGAGAGAACGCGTTGCGCAGGACCGTGAGCTCGGCAGCCGGGATACCTGGGGGACCGGCGAAGTCGTCGGAGAGATCACTCAGCAGCAGGCCTTCTTTCACCGCTGCCGAGTCGGAGGCCGACAGCGTGACGCTCGACAGTTCGCTCGACAGGCTCGGAGTGTTGCCGAGCAGCTTGGAGTACTGGGCCGTCGTGTTCGTGACGAGGAGGGGCACTGCCTCGCCTGCGGTGATCAGCGAGGCCATGGAAGGCACCGACTCGAATATGAGCTTGCCGTCCTTGGCGAGGAAGCCCTGCTTGAGGGCTGCTACTTCGTTGAAGCCCGTCAGGAGGTTCGTCGGTATGTGGAAGGCTCCAAGCACGACACGGTTGAGCAGGTCGCCGACCCCGCTACGAACGTCGAGTACCGGCACCGGCGACGAGGCATGAAGCAGCGACGAGAAGCTCGTGATGCCCGAACCAGGTTGGGTCACGAGGACGTTCGGAACCTGGCCGGGCTGGCCTATCCAGCTGAGCTTCGTCAGGTCGAAGTTGATGCCGGGTTGCTTTTCAACGCTGCTGGCGATGTCGCCACCTATGTTGACCAGTCCTAGCGTCAGCCCGTTCGGAGCGGACGCCGCCATCTGGTTCGTCCCGACGAGGGTGCCGCCACCGTTGACATTCTCGACGTTGACCGTCGCGCCGAGAGCGCTCGCCAGGTAGGGCGCGAACAGGCGGGCGTAAAGGTCGTAGCCGCCGCCGGGAGAGTCGGGTGATATCAAGGTGATCGTCTTACCCTTGAAGTAGCTTGCTGCGGCTGCGGTCCCAGTCGTCGTAGCACTCGACGATCCCGACGCCGTGGTAGCGCTGGACGTGGATGACTTGGTCGACCCGCAGGCTGAAAGGGCTCCGAGCGCAGCGACGGCGCCGAGACCGAGTGCGGCGACTCGCCTCAACCTGCTACCTCCGCTAACAGCGGGCGTGTCGAGCGAACGGGTGATCTTGTTCATGGTGCTTGTCTCCTTGATGTGACTGTTTGATTTGGCTGTTTGATTAAATGTTGGTGTTTGGAGGTGGTAGGAGCTACTTGGACTGTCCGCCGAGATCGCCTGCTTATTCAAGCGTTGAGAATCTGACCGGCGAACGTCAGGTGGAACAACGTCACGAACAGATACGCGATCCCGAAGGTCAGAGCGCTCACGGGAACCGCCAGCACAACTTTCGACCTCAAGGTCTGGCAACCCGCCGACGTCAGGCAGTAACCTGCGACCCCGATACACAGGCCGAGCTCGAACCCGAGAAGGTACGCTGCCGCCACCAGCACGAAAATCCATACCAGGGCGGCACCTTCGCGAAGGCTCACCAGACGCTTGGATAGGCCGGGCGGCCCAGACAACTGGGGCGACTCGGGTCCCTCGCCAGCTGGGTGAAGGTCGGTATTGACAGTAACCACAGCGCCGTCGGATCCGGTATCGACGCTGCTGACTTTGGTGTCAGATTTTAGCAAAGCCAACTCGGCTCTCATGCGGCGCAGGGAAAGGAGCGCAAGCCCCCAACGACCCAGGCGGTAAAGCGCCGTGGCTGCTCCTATCGAGGAGATAATGGCCGGCAGCCGGCCGGCTTGACTTGGATAACCGAGGGCCGTGACCGTATAAGCGACGCAAACTACTGCGATGACGGCACTGGTCGCAGGTTCGAGCACTGGATGGTCCCTAGTAGAGCCGTCCTTGGCGAATGCCACCACGGCGCCTCGTAAGCTCGGACTGGACTCGTTGCGTCCCCTGCGGACGAGGGCGACCAGCATCAAGGCAGCGATCAGGAGGAACACGTCGGCGAGGGGGCTCTTGGTGAAAAAAGACCAGCCGTAGATTGACATCGTCAGGTGCACGTTGTCCGCGAAGGTGTTCCCCAGCACCAGCCCGATGGTGATCGCCGCCAGGGAGTAGTTGAGCTTTCTCATCACGAGGCCGACCGCTGCGAACAGCGCGACCTCGACCACGCCGAGAAAGTTAGTAACCGAAGCGAAGCTGCCGATGACGGCGAGTGCGCTGATGACCGGTAGCAGGACAGGCCCGCGGATCGAGGTCACCCGGCTCAGCCACGGCGTCAGCATCAACCCGACGGCGCACGAAACGAGCCCTCCTATGGCCATGACCCACATCATCGTGTAGGGAAGCGAAGGGTTCGTCTTGATAAGAGTCGGTCCGGGTTGCAGCCCCAGGATGCTCAGGCCGGCTATGAAGATCACCATCCCCAGACCGGACGGGATGCCTAGCGCAACGGCCGGGATCAGCGAGCCGACTTCTTTGGACAGAGAAGACGCTTCCGCTGATGCGATCCCTGCGGGACTGCCCTTGCCGAAGTCTCGGCGGTATTTGGACGTCTGGCGCCCGATGCTGTAGGAGATGAAGTTCGACGCGAAGCCGCCGATGCCCGGGACGAGGCCGAGAAGCGATGCGACCACCGCCGAGCGCACCACGTCGCACCAATGGTTGTGCAAGGTTTGTCTGACGCCGCCGGGGACCTGCCGGCGGAGCTCCCGGGTGCCTCCCAGGGATCCCTCCGCGGCCACCGCCGTCTTGCGGCCGTACATGACGACCATTTGAGTCATGGCGAACACCCCTAGTGCGAACGGGACGACGCTGATGCCGCTGAAGAGGTCCGTGTTGGAGAAGGTGAAGCGCTCGACTCCCGTTATCGGGTCGCTCCCGATGAAGGAGAGCATGAACCCGAGAACCCCCGAGAGCACTATCTTGCTCACCCGGCGGGACTCCCCCGAGCCGCCTATGAGCACCAATGCCAGGATGATTATCGCGGCGAACTCGGGGGGATGGAACACGTCGATCAACTGACCTGCGATCTGCAGCAGCGCGACGAGGATCACACAGCCGATCAGGCCCCCCGCCAGCGTTGAGGTGGCCGATATCGCCAAGGCTCGCCCGGCTTGGCCCTTCTGGGCCATCGGGAACCCGTCCAAGGTGGTGGGAAAGGACTCGGGCGCCCCAGGGGTGTTGAGGAGTATCGCTGGTATCGACGCTGCGTAGTAGGACCCGGCGAGGGTTCCAAGCATCAGGGCGACTGCTGGGACGACGCCAAGGTGGTAGAGGAACGGAAGCATCAAGCTGAGCGCCAGGGAGACGCCCAGACCGGGCAGCACTCCCATGAACATCCCTACCAACAGCCCTAGGAAGAGTAAGCCGGCTGCTTGGAGGCTGAGAAGGTGGCTCAGACCTGTGACGAGGTTGCTTCCCACTTCAGCCCCCGACCGACCGTGTGAAGTGCCACCGTCGGGTTTGAGAGACCAGAGCTCTCAGCCGTGCGGGGTCAGGCGTAGAGATAAAGACGGCTCCACGTTCTGTCTCTCCCACCCTGGCTAATTCCCCTCGGCTTTTCAGACACAAGCAACAGCACTTTCCAACTATCATACCATCAGACCTTCCCTGTCGCAAGCCGGCTTGCGGGGAGGGGGCACTGACCTCACCTGGCCGGGAAAGGTGCAAGGCCTCCTCACAGCTCGAGGGTGCTGGCGGCGAAGACCTCCTCGACATGAATTTCGCGCGACGTGAGGCCCTGCTCGTGGGAGTAACGGGCGAGAGTCCCGAGCACGTCGGCCTGGCCGGCGATCCCATATGGGCGCGGATCGACCCGCATCGCGTCGTCGGCCCCGCTGAGCAGTCCCAGCCGGCTCCACGGTTCCACGCTCAAGCTGGCGCGCGCAACGAAGCTCCGTTTGGCCTCGACGAACATGTCGTAGAGGTTTAGGACAACCCACGGGTGCCTTTCTGCAAGCTCGCGTCTGACCACGACGGTGTGGTTGACCGGTAGAAGTCCCGTAGCTCGGTAGTACCGGACGCCCTCGCCGAGCCTGTCGGCGAACAAGGGACGGACCGTGGCATCGGCCTCTAGATCCACTCGGGAGCGGTCGACGAGGTTGGGTTCGCGCAGGTACAGAAGCGTTGCGTCCAAGTCACCTGACAGCATCGCCGTACCTATGTCGGTCTCCGCACCGAGGTAGCTGAGCTTGACCCCATCCGGCGGAGCGAAGCCTGTCGCCCCCCCGTGGCTGCGTCCGGGCGGCCGCTCCATGAACCACTCGACGTCGGCCGGTGTCACCCCGAACTCGTGTTGAAGGGCTCCCCGAGCCCATACAGCTGCCGTTTGC
>JAJZNG010000018.1 GCA_021847945.1 Actinomycetes bacterium
GTCACGTCGCGTTCCGTGAGCGGACGTGTCCAAGCCGCGAGCTCCAACAGGATCCCGTCCGGGTCACGAAAATACATCGAGCGCACGAATACTCCCGGGTGAAGTTCCTCGCTCACGGTTGCCTCGATGTCGTCGTGGTTCATTACGGGGCTGACCCGCACCCCTTTTTCGATCAGCTTCTGGCGGTACTCGTCGAAACGCTCGGGTGCTACGTCGAAGGCGATGTGGTTCATCGAACCCCAAGCGGTCGTTATGTCTCCCTCCCCTGGAAGGCTTTTGGCCGTGACGACTCCTTCGGTCGGGTCCGGCGCGCCTGGAAACCAGAAGAAGGCGAGGCAGTCGCCGTTGCCTATGTCGAAAAAGAAGTGCTGTCCCATCCCTCCCGGAAGTTCGATCGTCTTCACGAGGGGCATCCCTAAAAGGCCCTGGTAGAACTCGACGGTTCGTGCCATGTCCTTGCAGACGAGAGCGACATGGTTGACCCCCCGCAACTCGAACTGACCGTTGGATGGCCTAGCCCCCCTAAAGTCTGATCCGATGGCGGCGTCTCGAGATAGCACTGTCACTTCTTGCATTCAAGCCTCCCCACGCTAAGCGGTGTAGCGCGATGCTACCCCTCATTCTCTCGGGACGCCCGGCGAGCTTGGAGCACCCGTCGGCCTCGCAAAGCCCGCGCCGCCGGATCCCCGGCCGCGTTAACTGACTTCGACACGAAGCGTCCGCCACGATATGAGCCCAGTCACGTCGGATTCCTCCACGTCGACCTCTCCGACGATAACGCAGTCGTGAAAACCCTCGGGGTCGTCGAGAACCTGGCGGACCTCCACGGTACCTGGACCTTCGCGAACCTGAAACCACGCTGCGGCACGTGCCGGCGCGCCTATCCCAACGGAGGCGTGCGAGGAGAAGTAGCTCTCCAAGACTTCGGCCCATTGCCCGCGATCCAATCCTCCGCTGCTCTCCGACCCAGCGAGACCGTCCACATCTCGACGGGAAACCATCTCCACCCGCCTGAACGCCGCGTTGCGGATCATAACTGCGAAGGCCCGCCTGTTCGCGCTCAGTTTCGGCGGCCGTTCCTCGATCGATCGCTCTGCGCCTGCCCCAGCAGCGAGCCGAGGGCCATCCCCGCTTGGGTGATCTTGGAGGGCCGTTAGAGTCCGCCACTCGTCGAGGAGACTCGAATCGACCTGGCGGACGAGCTCACCCAGCCACTCGGTGAAGTCGACCAGTTCGTCGTTCTTGGCCTCCTCGGGCACACTACGTACAAGCGCCTTGTAGACGTCGGTCAGGTAACGCAACACGAGACCCTCCGAGCGCACTAAGCCATAGTGGGCGATGTACTCGGAGAAGTTCATCGCCCGCTCGAAGAGGTCACGAGCCACGGACTTGGGGGCGATGTTGAAGTCTGCCACCCAGGGATGAATAGTGCGGTAGGAGTCGAACAGTTCGTAGGTCCAGTCGCGAAGCGGCTTGGGATATTCGAGCTTTTCTAGGGCTTCGATCCTTTCCTCGTAGGGAACTCCAGCAGCCTTCATAGCCGTCATCGCCTCCGACCTCAACTTGTCGAGCTGGGCGGCAAGTACAGGACCCGGGTTTGCAACAGTCGACTCGACGACGCTCACCACGTCGAGAACCCAAGTGGGCGATTGGCGATCTAGCCTCGGTAGGGCCTCAAGGATGAAAGGGCTGAGCGGAGCGTCTAGAGCAAAGTCGCGCTGGAGGTCGACGTTGACCCTAACCATCCTGCCTTGGTCATCGGGCTCTCCGAGGCGTTCAAGGGCTCCAACCCCGAGCAGGGAGCGGTATATCCCGATAGCGGTCCTGGCCAGGCGGCGCCTCGACGACGGTGGCTCGAAGTTGTCCGTAACCAGCCGGCGCAGAGCCCTACATCCGTCGCCGGGCCTATCGAGGACGTCGAGCACGGTGGAGTGCGTGACGGCCATGTGGGACGCGAGAGTCTCGGGAGGCGACGACACAAGCTTGTCGAAAACCGCCTCGTCCCACGCGACGAAGTTACGGGGCGGCTTGGCTCGGACGAGTTTGCGAAGCTTGCGAGCGTCCCCTCCCGCCTTTCTGACTGCTTCTTCGTTGTCTATAACGTGCGGAGGCGCCTGGACAACTACCAGGCCAGAAGCGTCATAGCCGGCTCTTCCCGCCCTGCCTGCGATCTGGTGCAGTTCCCGTGCGCTGAGCAGACGCGAAACCGTCCCGTCGTACTTGGCGAGCCCCGAAAGCACTACGGTCCGAAGCGGCATGTTCACTCCAACTCCAAGCGTGTCTGTACCCACCACGACCCTGAGAAGCCCATCCCGTGTGAGGCGCTCGACCAGGCGGCGGTACTTGGGGAGCATCCCGCCGTGGTGGACCCCTATGCCATGGCGCAGCAGACGGCTCAGGGTGCGTCCGAAACCCGGGGCAAACCTGTATCCGCTGATAGCCTCTGCTACGGCCTCACGCTGTGCCCTTGTTGACACTTGTGCTGACGTTAGCGATTGAGCTTCGCTCAACACCTGTGCCTGCGTGAAGAACACCAGGTATATCGGAGCTTGATCGTCGCCGAGCAGCGACTCGACGGTCGCGTGAAGGGGAGTGTGGCGGTACTCGAATCGCAGAGGCACCGGCCTCACCACAGAGCGGACCACCGCTACGGGCCGCCCCGTCCGTCTCCTTATGCCCTCCTCGATGATCCTGGTATCTCCAAGGGTCGCTGACATGAGCACGAACTGGGCGGAGGTGAGCTCGAGCAGCGGAACCTGCCATGCCCATCCCCGCTCGGGGTCTCCGTAGAAGTGGAACTCGTCCATCACGACCTGGCCCACGCCTGCCTGATCGCCTCTACTTAGCGCCAAGTTGGCCAGGACTTCGGCTGTTGCGCATATCAAAGGGGCGTCAGGGTTGATCGAAGCGTCACCGGTCAGCATCCCGACGTTGCGTGACCCGAAAGCCTCGCAAAGGGAGAAGAACTTCTCCGATACGAGCGCCTTCACCGGCGCAGTGTAGAAGGATCGCTCGCCCCTCGCGATACCGGCCACGTGGGACCCGAGGGCGATCAGGCTCTTCCCGGACCCCGTGGGAGTATTGACAATCACATGAGAACCGCCAAACGTCTCGATTAGAGCCTCCTCCTGGGCGGGATAAAGACTGAGACCCTCCTGTTGCACCCAGTCCATGAAGATACCGAAGCCTTTGTCGTCCGACGCCGCGATCCGGGCCAAGTCCAGGCTTACCACTTCGTCCCGAACCGTCACTGTCGACGCTCCCCCACATGTCGGTCGCCGGGACCATCAGACGGCTGGGCCGCCCTGGGCGCCACCAGCCTGTAGCCGATTGCAGGGTCGCTTTGGAGGAACTCCCCTCGCTCGTCGTTGAGTTTCCGCCGGATCCGGTAGGCGTACACTTTCAAATAGTTGACCCCAGAGGAGTAGGAAGAACCCCACACCGCATCGAGGATCATCCGTCTGGTACAAACTTTCCCCTGGTGGCGTGCAAGAAAGGACAGGAACTCGAACTCCTTCGGAGTGAGCCCCAAGGGACCGCCTTCGAAGGTCGCCTCGCAGTGGACCAGGTCGAGCTTGAGCGGTCCGACCTCGATCTCAGACTGCGACGAAGGTTGCTCGGAGCGTTGGTGGCGCAAGGCTACCTGGATTCGGGCGTTCAGTTCGCGCATCCCGAACGGTTTGGTCATGTAGTCGTCCGCACCCAAGCCAAGCGCGTCAACCTTGCGGTCCTCGGAGCTGTCCCCTGACAAGACGATCACAGGAACCTGGCTCCAGGTCCGCAGGCGACCACAAACCTCCAGGCCGTCGACATCGGGCAAGCCGAGATCGAGGATCACGACGTCAGGGTTAAGCAGGGCGGCCTGGGATAGTCCGTCTATACCGCTGGGCGTGGCTCTGACGTCGTTACCGAGCGCGCCGAGGCCGACTTTGCACACCCTGAGCAGGTCGGGATCGTCGTCAATTACGAGTATCAGCGGCACTGTCGAGCTCATCTGTAGCGGCCTTAGCCGTGGGAAGGGTGAAAGACAGGACTGCTCCTCCGGGCGCGTCGGCCACCCAGATGCGCCCGCCGTGAGCTTCGACGAAGGTCTTGGCGATGACCAGGCCGACGCCAGCGCCAGAGTCGACATCACGGCGACCGAGCGTGTCGAAAACCTCCCCATGGCGGGCCCGGTCGATGCCGGGACCCCGATCGGCGACGGACACGGTCACCTCGGCAGGTCCGGTGCTGCTGGCTCCGACTGTTATCGAAGCGCCGGGCGGACTGTAGCGCACTGCGTTCTCTAGGAGGTTGGAGACCACTCGGCCGACGAGTACCGGGTCGACCTCCACCGGCGGCAGCGGGTCAGCGCAGTCGAACACGACCTTGTGACCACGGGTGTCGATGTGCCCCGCGACGTTGGACAACAGGTCGCTCAGCGACACAGCGGAGCGTTTCGGTTTGAGCACTCCAGTCTGAATTCGGCTCATGTCCAAAAGGTTCTCGACGAGGTCTGCCAACCTGTCGGCCTGCACGTCTATCATTTCGACGAGAGATAACTCAGTCTCGTCGTCGAGACTGACGGCACCGTCGGCGAGGGTCGACGCCGCCGCTTTTATCGTAGCGAGAGGAGCCCGCAGGTCGTGGGAGACCGCTCCGACCATAGTCTTGGCCAGGCGTGCCATCTCATCCGCGACGCGTACAGACAGAGCCTTGTCGCGCAGCTGGACCCGCTCGACCGAAAGTGCTATCTGGTTCGAGAACAGCATGAGGGACTCCCACCGGTCCTCGCTTACCGCCTCGGCGCTCAGGACCAGCAAGCCGACCGGTCGCCCTGCTGCCGCTAGTGCCAATACCGAAAGTTCGTTGTCACGGGCCGGGCGAGGACCTACAGTCATCAACGAACCGGCCGGCTCCAGCAGTGCTGACAGCTGCACTTCGGAAAGCGGCACGCCGGCTGACGCCACTAGGCGGACGCGACTCTGGTCTGGAAGCAGGATCGCCACCTGGCGGGCCGAGAACACCTCGGCGACAGTGGTGACCACAGACGACAGCAGCTCATCTAAGGCCCTGTCCTCCACCAGCAGCTTGGAGAACTCGAACAGTTCGCGGATCTCTCGGCTCTGACGGCGGGCTTCTTCGCGAGCCAAGTTCATGCGTGAAACGATCTGCGAAACGAGGATCATGACCACTACGTACACTCCGAGCGCAACCCAGTTCTGCGACGCCCCGACCGTCAGGGTGAGATACGGGGGAATGAAAAAGAAGTCATAGAACAAAAACCCAGCCGCGACGCTCACCACGCCAGCTGCTCGACCGCCTATCACCACCCCGACGACGACTGGTATGACCAAGACCAGAGCCGTCGTCGCGATGCTCAGGTGGCTGCGCAGCGGCACCATCACCGCACTGAGCGAGGATATGCATGCCACTGCGGCGAGTATCCCGAGGGCGCTCTTTTTCATCGTTGACCTCTTCGAGTCTACCAGGAGGGCGATGAGAAGGTCTCGTGGCACCCACCTAGCCCGAGGCGCAGCCTGGCCAGGCCTGGCTACTGCGCCTGGCCGGCGCTCGCAGGCCCGCGGGAGCGCACCGCCTCGACCTGCTCGAAAGCTGCACGCAGATCGGAGATCCACGACTGCTCGTTGCGTCCGACCAACTGGACGCACCAGGCCAGGGCATCACTGCGCGACCTGGCAACACCTGCGGCGATCAGAGTGTCGAGGACCTGGCGATCCTCTATCCGCAACCTGGTCATAACGGGAACGCTGGCGGTGGTGAACACGCTACGCGTGGAACCACAAACAGCACCCCAGCTGAAGACCCTCCCGAAGGCAGCCTCGCCCTCTGTGGCAATCCGCATCCGCGCATGGCGGGTCTCCTCGCAAAAGCCGCCGATCCTGGCACCCTCAGCGGTCGCGCGGTTGGCCTCGTCGGCACCGTCTGGCAGCACGACGTCTTGGAGGGTGACGAACACGACTACCTCGTCGTCGTCTATTAGAACTGCGTCGGGGTTCAGCGACCAGTCCTGGGGTAGTCGGCCCGCCAGCCACGATTTGATCGTCTGGCGGTCGACGGGGACGGAGGAGCGGCCACCCGGGTGTCTTCCCCTTCCTCCTGGCCGTCCCCGACCGCCGCGGCGACCTCCGAAACCGGGAGGACCCGACATCATTTCTTCAAATATTTCTTTCATGATTACATTCTTACATAACGGGGCGCCATTCCGGTGTCGTTGTTCTGCGTCGGAAAGCCGAGGCGCTACTGGAGGTTCCCCGCTGCACAGCGTCACTACAAGGACGCTGAGACGCTTGCGCCTGGCCTACAGCGGACGTGGTATTGTGCGGCGTGTCGCCGGTCGCTCGTCGGCTGCACCGGCTTTCGTCCACGGCTTCGAAGGAGGTGGGTCTTGAGTTCCGAACCGCATAGTACCCAGCCTCCAGAGCCGTGCCCCGGCGTCTAAGCGCGTAACCGCAGCCTGTCGGTCAGTTTCTGACCGTAGTCCGACGGTGACGTCGACGCCGGGGTTGGCGCCTAGCGACGCCGCTTCGACCCACAGTTTGGGTAGCTGACATCCGGGAGCAATCTCCCGCGTCGCGCTGCACAAAAATTCCTTCACGCATATCAGGGCGCACTAGGGGCGCCACCACTATGCCGCTCTGTTTGATGTTCGGCCCTCGCTCCCCGCCAAGGCGCTTCGACAGATCCTGCACGAGATTTTTTGGAAAGGAGGTGTCTCGTGTTTCCACGTGACTCCGCCATCGCTCTCGCCGACACCAAGCTCGATTACGCACCCGCCGTCCTCGACCCCGCACACATAGGAGACATCGAAGGCGCGCTGGGGACGGTTCGCCTTACCGACCACGCTTCGCGGCGCTCCACACGACGCCGCCTGCTGACGTTCCTTGCGATCATGGGCCCTGGGCTCATAGTCATGGTCGGCGACAACGACGCGGGCGGCGTGCAGACCTACACGCAGGCCGGTCAAGCTTACGGCTACAGCCTGCTTTGGGTCCTAGCGCTGCTCCTACCTGTGCTTGTGATCAGCCAGGAGATGGTGGCCCGCCTCGGGGCCGTGACAGGTGTCGGACACGCTCGACTGATCCGGGAGCGTTTCGGCAGGACTTGGGCCGCTTTCGCAGTGTTCGACCTGTTCATTCTCAACTTCCTGACCCTTCTCACCGAGTTCGTTGGCGTCTACTTCGGTTTCGCCTACTTCGGGATTCCCAAGCTCGCAAGCGTGACGGCGGCGGGCGTCGCCCTGTTCGTGATCGCCGCCAGCGGTAAGTTCCGCTGGTGGGAGCGTTTCATGTTTGCGCTGATCAGCGCAAGCCTTGTGTTCATCCCCGCCGCTTTGATGGCGCACCCCCGCTGGACCTCGATCGGCTATCACTCGCTCGTACCAGGAGTAGCAGGTGGCGTGTCAGGACAGGCGATCCTGCTCATAGTTGCCCTAGTCGGCACCACCGTCGCGCCGTGGCAGCTTTTCTTCCAGCAGTCGAACATCATCGACAAGCGGATAAGCCCGAGGTGGCTCAACTACGAAAGGCTCGACACCATAGTGGGCGGCTTTCTGACCACGATCGCCGCCGGTGCGATGATCGTGTTCGGAGCAGCCCTGTTCCACTCCCACCGCTTCGGTTCACCCGCCCTTTACACCGATTCGGGATGGTTCAACCACGCAATATCCGCAACTCTCGGGCCGGTAGCCGGCGCCCTGGCGGCCGTGATGTTGATAGTCGCTTCCCTCGTCGGTGCCGCCGCTGTCTCTCTTTCCAGCTCTTACGCTTTCGGGGACTCCTTCGGCTCGCGCAACTCGCTGCACCGGGGCCTTCGCTCGGCCCCGCAGTTCTATGCGGCTTACGCAGCGCAGATCTTCCTAGCCTGCCTGGTAGTCGCTGTGGCTTCGAACGCCTTCCTCGGAACCGCCACGCAGTACGTACAACTCCTGGCGGGGATCCTCCTGCCGTCAGCGGTGCTCTTCCTACTGCTGTTGTGCAACGACCCTGAAGTGCTCGGGCCATGGGTCAACGGGACCGCCACCAACATCGTTACTTCGCTCATAGTGGGCGTCCTGGTCGTCCTGTCAGCCGATTTGACGATAGCCACCCTGTTTCCCCACATCGACGGCGTGGCGCTAACCGAAGCCTGCTTCGGTGTTGCCGCTGCGGCGACCGCACCTGCCAGTGCTTTGCTTCTCGTCGCTAAGCACCGCAAGGCCCTCCCAACGTTTCTGGACCGGGTAGGCGCGTCCAAAGTCACCGGCGCAGCACGTCCCGAAGCGAGTCGGGAGGTCCGCAACACCGAGCGGGCTGTCTGGCGGATGCCCGAGCTAAACCAGTTGCGTCCGCCTACGCCGAGTCTTGCCCGCCGGGCGAGCCTGCTAGTTCTGCGTTGCTACCTGATAGCGTCGCTGCTCGTAGTGGGGTTCCGGGCTTTCAGCCCTTACCTGCGCTGACCTTCAAGGCGGTCCTGTAGGGTTTGAGGGACCGCCTTGTTCAGCTCTGGTGATCCTTTTGTAGAGCCCGGGCCCGGGCTATCACGTGAACATCGATGCCAGCGTCGGACGCGCTCTTCGAGAGCCTCCTAACAGTCGATCCACCACCTCTCAGCTGCTGCCACCGGCTTCGCCTGCTAGACCCGATCACCAGCTGCGTGACCTGATTCTCCCGGGCGAAGTCCACTAGCGCCGCCGCCGGCTCGTCGGAGTCCAACTCGTGCCAGCGCCCTCCCACTGCGCCAGCCAGAAGCCGCAGCTCCTCCAGCCGCTTGGATCCCGCCCCTCCCGGCCCGTCAGGCGTCCTAACGTGCACCACGTGCAGCTCAGCTTTGAGGCGCGACGATATCCTCGCCGCCCTGCGGATCACCGACTCGGCACCCGGCGCTTCGTTCACCCCGACCATGATCCGCTCAGTCGTCTCCCACGCAACGTCAGGGTGGGAACGCCTGAGGTAGGAGAGAAGCTCCTCCTCGGTCTCGTCCGCAACGAACCTCAAAGCAAGCTCTCTCAACGCGGAGAGGTTGTCGGTCCTAAAAAAGTTGTCGAGAGCCTGGGGAACCTTGTCAGCCGGGTAGATGTTCCCGTGGAGCATGCGCCGGCGCAGCTGCTCCGGAGATGAATCGACCAGTTCGATCTGGTCCGCCTTGCGGACGACCGAATCGGGCACTCGCTCTCTTACCTTGACACCGGTGATCCTCTCGACAGCGTCGGCCATGCTCTCCAAATGCTGGATGTTGACGGTCGAGATGACGTCAATTCCCGCGGCGAGTATCGTCTCGACATCCTGCCAGCGCTTGTCATGCCCGCCGGGGATTGGGGCGTTGGTGTGGGCGAGCTCGTCGACTAGCACCACCTTGGGTCTTCGCCGTAAAACAGCGTCGAGGTCCATCTCCTCCAAAGTCGTTCCCCGGTATTCAACCTTGCGGCGGGGAATTACCTCAAGACCGGCGGTCAGCGACTTCGTCACGGGACGGCCGTGTGACTCCACGATCCCGATGACGACATCAGTGCCGCGCCGGCGTCGTCTCTGGGCCTCGTCGAGCATCGCTACTGTCTTGCCCACCCCAGGTGCAGCTCCCAGATATATCCGAAAATGCCCTGCTGGCGCCACGGTACCGCTACGGCGCTCGTCGACGGTCTGTACAGATTCAGTCCCGATACTATCCATGGGACTCGACGACTCTTCGGCCTCTGAGATACCGAGATCGCCAAGCGCGTAAAGAGGGTTAAGCATAGCCGGCCGGTCGTAACCTGATATGACCGTTCCTTTCGCTGTGCACTTCACGCCGGGCTCAAACCCCGGGATCCGGCCGCGACCGGTAAAGACCAAGTCCACTTGCCCGGTGCCGTCGTCTAAAGTACACACGTAGCTCTTACGACCAGCCCTCAGCTGTTCGTGAGCTCCGACGATAGTACCCCGAGCTAAAAGCGGTTGCCGAGGACGGCTTTCGGCCACGGTGCGTGCGAACGGGCGGCGGTCTTTGTAGTAGGGATCGTCGAAGCGGAACGTGCTCATCGCATCTTGGACAACGCCATGTTGAGCTTCAACACGTCCACATACCCCGATCCGAGGAACCCCAATTGGCGTCCGACCGTCTGCTGGGCTATCAACTTTTCGAGCGCCGCTTGCGAGATACCCGTTGCAGCAGATACCATCGGAACCTCGGCTATCGCATCGGCAGGGGTAATGTCGGGGTCTAAGCCGCTGCCTGAGGTTGTGACCAAATCAGGGGTCGGGTTTACTCCTCTCGCCTTCCAGTACTCAATCAGCTTCCGGGTATCGGCCACCAGGGTCTTCGAACGCGGTCCCAAATTGGTCGGTCCGGATCCTCCGGGCACCCCGTTCGCCACAAGCGGGTTGTCACCACCCGACACTCCCTTAGCAGGGTCGGCTGCGTACGGCCCGAGATCGTCAGGGCGACCCTGGAAGACGCAAGTGCCCGGAAGGTGCCCTGGGCACGGCGTCGACGACCAGTTCTGGCCGATCAGCGTCGAGCCGTAGCCGGTCAGGGAGCCGTTAGTTTGACGAGAAAAGAACGTCTGCCCAATGGCAGTTACCAACAGCGGGTACCCGAGCCCGAGCACGACGAAGAACACTACGGTCACAACGATCCCTCGTCTAAGACTGGCGACAAGTTGGTAGCGCATCAGTGGAACACTCCGGTCGCGGTCACGGCAAGGTCGATCAGCTTGATGAAGATAAACGGAGCGACTACCCCTCCAACGCCGTAGACGAGAACGTTGCGCCTCAAGATCGAAGTCGCCCCGGCGGGTCGAAAACGAACTCCCCTCAGCGCCAGCGGTATTAGAGCGACGATCACCAAGGCGTTGAAGATCACTGCCGACAGGATCGCCGTCTGGGGGCTGTGCAACCTCATTATGTTAAGGGTTTTGAGCTGTGGGTACGACACCACGAACAACGCCGGAATGATTGCGAAGTACTTCGCCACGTCATTGGCTATCGAAAACGTGGTCAGTGCCCCTCGGGTCATCAAAAGCTGCTTTCCGATCTCGACGATCTCTATCAGCTTGGTCGGGTTCGAGTCCAGGTCCACCATGTTCCCGGCTTCCTTGGCCGCCGTGGTCCCAGTGTTCATCGCTACTCCCACGTCGGCTTGGGCGAGTGCCGGGGCGTCGTTGGTTCCGTCCCCGGTCATCGCCACAAGCTTTCCGCCTTCCTGCTCAGCTTTGATCAGGTTCATCTTGGCTTCGGGTGTGGCCTCGGCGAGGAAGTCGTCGACTCCCGCCTCCTGCGCTATGGCGGCGGCGGTGAGAGGGTTGTCGCCTGTGATCATCACCGTGCGTATGCCGATGGCCCTCATCTGCTCGAAGCGTTCCTTGATCCCGTCCTTCACAACGTCTTTCAACTCGACAACCCCGAGGATCTCACTGCCGTCGGCAACGACAAGCGGCGTAGAGCCGCCCTTAGCGACCTTTTCGACTATCGTGTGAAGGTCACCCGGCGCTGAACCTCCCTGTTCTAGCACCCAGCGTTTCAAGGCTTCCGCGGCTCCTTTTCGTATCTGACGACCGTCGATGTCCAGCCCGGACATCCGCGTCTGAGCACTGAAAGGCACAAACACCCTCTGAGAGCCAAGGTCGCGTTCGCGCAGGTTGAAGCGCTGCTTTGCCAGAACCACGATCGAGCGTCCTTCTGGGGTCTCGTCTGCGAGCGAAGCGAGCTGGGCGGCGTCGGCGAGCTCCTCTTCTGAGTGCCCTGCTACGGGGATGAAAGTCGAAGCCATCCTGTTACCCAAGGTGATAGTTCCCGTCTTGTCCAAAAGCAGTGTCGCCACGTCACCGGCCGCCTCCACGGCCCGTCCACTCATGGCGAGGACGTTGCGCTGGACGAGCCGGTCCATGCCCGCAATGCCGATCGCGGACAGCAACGCTCCTATCGTCGTCGGTATCAGACAGACCAGCAGCGCCACGAGGACGACTACAGAGACAGAAGCACCTGCGAAGGTGGCGAACGGCTCTAGGACGACTACCACGGGGAGAAACACGATGGTCAACGCTGCTAGAAGTATTGTCAGTGCGACTTCGTTGGGCGTCTTCTTGCGTTCGGCTCCCTCGACGAGGTTGATCATCCTATCGAGGAAGGTTTTGCCCCGTTCGGCGGTTATCTCCACGACGATGCGATCGGACAGCACCCTGGTGCCTCCGGTGACCGCAGAGCGATCTCCGCCCGACTCGCGTATGACCGGAGCGGACTCCCCGGTGATAGCAGACTCGTCGACCGATGCGACCCCTTCGATTATCTCGCCGTCGGAAGGGATGTAATATCCCGCCTCGCACACGACCTTGTCACCCCGGGCGAGGTCGGCGGCGGAGACCCGCTCTTCTGTCCCGTCGGGGCGCAGGCGACGTGCCTCTGTCTCGACCCGCAGACGTCGCAGCGTATCGGCCTGTGCTTTGCCTCTCCCCTCTGCGACCGCCTCGGCGAAGTTCGCGAAATATACGGTCAAAGCCAGCCACACCGTTATCGACCATGAGAACACGCTCGGGTGAGCAATAGACTCGGCCAACGTCACTGCCGTCCCCACTACTACGACGAACATGACCGGGTTCTTCACCTGCACCCTGGGATCGAACTTCTTGAGCCCTTCGACGGCAGCATCGGCTAGGATCTGCTTGTCGAAAAGACTGCGCCCCGCTCCTAACCCTTTCGCGGTAAGGCTCGGCCGGGCCCCAACGTCGCTGCCAGACTCCACGTCACGTTTCGTCTGTGTGCTATGAGCTTCCATTCGTCTAAAAGAACTTTCCGTGTGATAGCTGCTCGACGATCGGACCTAGCGAAACAGCAGGGAAGAAGGTCAGCGCTCCTACGATGAAGACGACGCCGAGAAGCAATCCGACGAAGATCGCCTTGTCAGTCCGAAACGTCCCCACGGACTCTGCGACGTACTCCTTGACAGCAAGCGACCCAGCCAACGCCAGCACGGGGATGATCACGCCGAACCGCCCTAGCAGCATCGCCACCGCGGTGGTTATCTCGTAGAACCTGGTGTTAGCTGCGATGCCTCCGAAAGCGGATCCGTTGTTGTTCGCGGCGGACGTGAAAGCGTAGAGGATCTCGGTGAAGCCGTGCGGTCCGGCGTTGAGGGGTCCCGCTCTTCCTGCTGGCACCGCCACGGCTATGCCGGCCAGCACCAACACGCTGAGAGGCATTACGAGCACGCCCAGCGAGGCGAGCTTGACTTCTCGGGCCTGGATCTTCTTACCAAGGTACTCCGGGGTGCGCCCGATCATCAGACCGCCGATGAACACTGTGACGATGGCGAACAGGAGTATCGTGTACAAGCCGCTTCCCACCCCGCCCGGGCTAACCTCGCCCAGCATCATCCCGCTCAGCATGGCGAAGCCGCCCATCGGGGTGTAAGAGTCGTAGGCGGAGTCCGCCGAGCCAGTCGAGGTTTGCGTCGAGGCCACTCCGTAGAGGGCTGACGTAGTGTCGCCGAAGCGGACTTCCTTGCCTTCCATGTTGCCTGCCGGTTGTGCGGTCAGGCCCGCCGCTGCAACCGCAGGGTTAGGCTGGTGCTCGGCGACAGTGGCTATCGCGAGCCACGCCCCGAAGATTATCGTCATTGCCGCCAGGACCGCCACCCCCTGCCTGACGCTGCCTACCATTTTGCCAAAGGTGTATGTGAGAGCGACGGGTATGCTCAAGATAAGAAGGATCGAAAGGAAGTTCGTCAGGCCGGTCGGGTTCTCGAAGGGGTCCGCACCGTTGGCGTTGAAGAACCCTCCGCCGTTCGTCCCGAGTTGTTTGATCGCCTCCTGCGACGCCACCGGCCCCCGGGGTATCACCTGGGTGACACGGTTGATTGCGTCGCTTACTGTCACAGGGCCGGCTAGGGTCTGGACGGCCCCTTGGGCTATGAACACCACGGCGGCTACGACGGCTATCGGAGCGAGGATGTAAAGGGTGCCACGGACCAGGTCCACCCAGAAGTTCCCAATCGTCTTGGACCCTTTACGGGAGAATCCTCGTATCAGGGCGACCGCTACCGCCATGCCGACCGCTGCGCTGAGGAAGTTCTGAAGGGCGAGCGTACCCATCTGCGACAGGTAAGACATGGTCGTCTCCCCGGAGTACGCCTGCCAGTTCGTGTTAGTGACGAATGACACGATGGTGTTGAAGGACACTGCCGGGCCGACAGCGCCAAGGTGCTGAGGGTCAAGCGGGAGGCTCCCTTGAAGGCGCAAGAGACCGTAGCCGATTAGGAGGACGACCCCGCTGAAAGCGGTCAGCGATACACCGTAGCGTTGCCAGGTCTGCTCGGTTTCAGCATTAACCCCCATCAGCCGGTAGATCGGACGTTCGAGGAAGCCCAGCCAGCCGCAGCGACCCTCGTACACCGACACCATGTAGGCGCCAAGGAGCCGCCACACCACGGCCAGGGCGACGACGAGAGCTGCGACCGTCCAAAAGAAGGCCATCAGAACCGCTCGGCTTTGAGAAGTGCGTACGCAAGGTATACGAACACGAGCGCAGAGACGACCAGGAGGAGCCCACCCGAGACGGTCATATCCGCTCCAAGCCCCATATGAGACCGAGCATCACCGCTACGAAAACCACAAACCCAGCCACGACCAACAGATCAGCCATACCCGTGATCCTGGTCCGCCTAGCGGTTACAGCGAGGTGGAATCACATAGCTTAACGGTGAAACAAAAGTGAACGCTGCCTGAGCCGCCGCCTCCCCGTATGACTAGTGCCGACGGAGAATTGGGGGATTCGGCTGTCGTTCGACGCTCGACAGCCGGGTATGGATCCGTGCGACGATGCTCTCGGGGATGACGCTGTCGGGGTCGTGCAGCGACCCGAGCGACGAAGTTGCTCCCACGAGCGCCTGATAGAGTGGCGGGCACGTGGCGCACCCGCTGAGATGGGCCTCGACGAGCGCCCGCTCGCTTACGGCAAGGTCGTCGTCGAGGTAGTCGGATATCTTCGAACGCGCATCCCAGCAACTGAGCGGCACCCCACGGTTGGCCTCGCGGCGGTCGCCAGCCCCGGCAAGAGCGCTCACAAGCATCATCCTCCCACGCCTTAGCCTGGCCTTCGCGGCCGGCAACGACAGTGCAAACATATCGGCTATCTCCTTGAGCGGCCAACCTTCGGCGTCGTGAAGTACCACCGTGCTGCGATAAATGTGAGGGAGGTGGGCAAGAGCCTCCCGCAGAGTCTCGGCCGCCTCGGCTCGCTCGACCACTACGGAAGCGTCGACGCTGTATGAGTCTTCGCGCCACCAATCCTCGACGTCTTCCACGGCCAGCTCATGAGAGTGATGACGGGCCCGGTCCACCGCTATGTGATACAAGATGCGGTGCAACCAGGTACGCATGGAAGACTCGCCCCGAAAGCTCTCCCGGTCCTCGATCGCACGTAAAACCGTCTCCCCGACGAGGTCCGCGGCTTCGGCCGCATCGGCGGTCACGGTGACTGCGTAGCGGTACAGAGCGGGCAATTCGTCCGTCAGCACCGATTCGAACCCTTCCGCGGTGCCGTCCCGACGGGGTCCGGCGGTGTCGCCCTCTGAGCGCGCTGCTGGCATGTCCTCAGTCTGGCACCGCTAACACCGGACAGGTGGCCACGCCTGAACCGTTACCGTTTCACGCTGCCGGTCGGTGCATGTGGCGCACTCCTCTAGGTCTCCCAACGCCGCCGGACCCTCTGGTGCTTATCCCGAAAAGACTATACAGCGGGCAGTAGCCGCTCAAGCCTGTTACGAGCATCACTGCAGCAACTACGACCAGCACGACACCCCAGCCCGTCGAGAAACCGACGACACCGGCACCGGCGACTCCGGCCGCGGCGATGACAACCCGTGCGACTCGGTCCGTGATACCTACCGTCTTTTTCATCTCCACTCCTTGCGTTCTTTCAGGTCGATCACATTTTCGATCGGCTGTCACATAGACGTATGAGCGCCGAAAAGGGATACAAACCTGCGCGGCTAGGAGATTCTCCGCCGGCAGCGCTAACGTGTCAGCTCGTGGAGACATCAGCCCGCTGGGTTCCGATCCCCGTACAAGACGGCTCGTACGACGGCTTTTTGCAGTTACCTGCGTCGGGCAGCGGACCCGGGTTGATACTTCTTCAGGAGATCTTCGGCGTCGGGGATTTCCTAACCTCGCGCGCAGCAGAGCTTGCCGGAGAAGGGTACGTCGTCCTGTGCCCGGACATGTTCTGGCGTGTCGAAGCCCGCGTCGCCCTCCCTCACACCGAGGAGAGCATGGGGGCTGCATTCAGCTACATGCAGCGCTTCGCGGCTCAACCGGCCGAGTTGACCAGGTCCGACCTGGTGGCGTCGCTCGACGCTCTTCGGGCCCGGCCCGAGGTGACCGGCCCCGTCGGGGTGATGGGCTATTGCCTGGGTGGGCGACTTGCATACGAGCTGGCTGTCGCCTCGGACCCTGACTGCTGCGTGTCCTATTACGGCTCGGGGATCGGAGCGGAGCTCGACCAGGCGGAGCACCTCAGGTGCCCGACACTCTTCCACTACGGAGGCGCCGACCCATACATCGACTCGGCCGAGATCGAAGCCGTCCGGGAAGCTTTCGCTGCGCGACCCGAAGTAGAGGTCGTAGTCCAGCCTGAGGCCGGACACGCCTTCGAGAACTACCAGGCTCCGATGTTCCACGATGCGAGTGCCGCCGCTGTCTCCTGGCCTATCACGTTGGCGTTCCTGCAGCGCAACCTCCACCGCTCGTAAAGGCCCCCCGTTTCTCGACACATGAGCGGCCGCTGGCCGGGCTTGGTTGTTTAATGTGGATGTCAATGAGCGAAGACAACGTCCACGTAAGCCTCCAACTCCAAGACGGTTACAGGTTCCTAGTGGACCTGGGAGCGGAATTCGACACGCTAAGCATGGACGAACCCGAGCCTTTAGGCGCCGGGGAAGCACCGAACGCTTCCGCTGTTCTAGCCGCGGCAGTCGGCAACTGCCTGAGCGCGAGCCTCCTGTTCTGCTTACGAAAGGCCCACGTCGAGGTCTCTGATCTTCGCACCGACGTGGAAGTGGTCTCCGACCGCAACGCCGCAGGACGTCTGCGGATCGGGAAAATCGAAGTGAAACTTCACCCGGTCCTGGCAGCAGGGGCCGAAGGTCGAGTTGCGCGCTGCCTAGAGTTGTTCGAGGACTTCTGCGTCGTCACGGCCAGCGTACGCGACGGGATAGACGTTGGAGTGACCGTGGACGTCTGACCTACCAGCGGTGCCCGACCGTCACCGGCAATTTCAGCCGCGGATCTCGTTCCAGTCCTCTCCGAGCGGCGTCCGTAGGAGTTGAAGACCGCAACTCAGGCAGCCGGTGCGCTGCCAGGCTCCTTGGCAGCGCACCGCTGAAGCTTCTATCTTCGATCCGCAAGCGGGACAACGGCCGCCAGCGTCCTCACCATCCGTTGCGCCGGCGGCCCTGGCTTCTTCGCCCTTAACCTGCTCAGTCATCGTCGACCGGCTGTGGTGCTAGGACAGCCTCTCGATGATCATCGCCATACCCTGGCCACCGCCGACGCACATCGTCTCGAGACCGAAAGTCTTGTCCAACATCTGCAGGTCGTTTATAAGCGTGGTCATTATGCGAGCTCCTGTCATCCCGAAAGGATGACCGAGCGCTATCGCCCCGCCGTGGGGGTTCAGCTGATCCTCGACGGAAATGCCGAGCTCGCTGCACACGGGCAGGACCTGCGCTGCGAAAGCCTCGTTTAGCTCGACGACGTCGATGTCATGTATCGACATACCGGTCTGGGAAAGAACCTTCCCTACGGCTTCGATCGGGCCCACACCCATGATCTCAGGGGCCAAGCCCGATACCGAGCTTGCGATGATCCTCGCCAGGGGCGTCACGCCTAGCTGCCGGGCCTTGTCCGCGGACATTACCAGCACCGCCGCAGCACCGTCGTTGAGAGGGCACGCGTTGCCGGCCGTGACCTTGCCGTCAGGCTTGAAAGCCGGAGGCAGGTCAGCGAGACGCTCGAGCGTGGTGTTAGGCCGGGGACCGTCATCCTTGGAGACCACGGTCCCGTCGGGCAGGGTGAGTGGGATGATCTCACGGGCGAACGCGCCGTTGTTCTGCGCCTCCACCGCCCGGTCCTGGCTGAGCTTGGCGAACTCGTCCATGCTCTGGCGGCTCACGTCGAACTTCTCGGCGACGTTCTCCGCAGTCATACCCATCGGAATGTACACATGATTGACGAAATCCGCCCGGGCCTCGTCGGTGAAGCGCACGTTTGCATCCTCTTTGGAGAAACCCTTCCCGGCCGTGCGCGAGACGCTTTCGACGCCGCCGGCGACGAACACGTCCCCCTCGCCCGCCTTGATCGCATGGAAGGCCATCCTGATGGTCTGCAGAGACGAGGCGCAGAACCGGTTGACGCTGGTGCCCGGGACACTGTCAGGGAGACCGGCCAGCAGGGCGATGTTACGAGCCTCGTTCATTCCCTGCTCGCCAGCGTGATTCGCCGAGCCGATCATGACGTCCACGACGTCAGCCGGGTCAAGCTGGGGCACCTTGTCCAGGAGAGACTTGACGATGAAAGCGCACATGTCGTCCGGTCGGTAGTCGACGAGCGAACCCTTGAAGGCACGGCCGATAGGGCTTCGTGCGGTCGCAACGATCACGGCTTCTGGCATCGCTCGGGGACTCCTTCACACTTTTTTTCTGTGGTCTCCACAGGTTCTAGCACCACCACCGTGACCTGCTCCAGTCCCCCGGGTCTAGCTCTGCGCAAGTTGGCGCAAGGCGCCCAGATCCCTGCCTCGGTCCGGTAGCGTTGAGAGCACCAAGCAACTGTAGTGAGGTGATGGTTTGGCGGCTGACGGCAAAGCGGCCCAATTCGATGGTGGAGTGACCTACAGGGTGCAGATGAAAGCCGGGTTCGGATTCGCCGAGGCCAAGGCGGCCGTCGGATACCTGAGCCAACTTGGAGTGACGCACCTGTACTGTTCTCCTATCTTCCAAGCTGTGCCGGGCAGCAGCCACGGCTACGACGTAGTGGATCCTTCATCTGTCTCCGATGACCTCGGTGGCTTTGACGGCTTCAACGCGCTGGTCGACGCTCTCGACGCTGCGGGGATGGGTGTCGTAATCGATGTGGTCGCCAACCATATGGGTACGGCGTCGCGTTCCAACGTGTGGTGGTGGGAGGTCCTCGAGAACGGCCCGTCGAGCCTATGGGCCTCGTATTTCGACGTCGACTGGGATCCCCCCGAAGCCAAGCTCCGCCAGCGGGTGCTGGTACCCGTGCTCGGTGACCACTACGGGAGAGTGCTCGAAACCGGCGAGATCCAGGTCGGTCGCGACGGAGGATCCTTCTACATCCGCTACCACGACCACCACCTGCCGGTTTCGCCCCGCACCATCGACGAGCTCCTAGCCGAAGCCGCGGCTTTCGCCAACAGCGCGTTGCTGGAGGAGGTGGCCCACGGCTTCTCAAGGCTCCCAGAAGCCACGCAACTCGACCGCGACAGCGTCGCCCGACGTCACCACGACAAAGAGTGGCTGCGACGCCGACTCAGCGCTGCCCTGGTCGCCGACCCGGTCCTCGCTGAAGGGGTCGACAAGGCCGTCGAGAGCTTCAACGCGGACAGAGACCGCCTCGACAGCCTTCTGCGACGCCAAAATTACCGGCTGGCCTGGTGGAAAGTTGCCGGCGACGAGTCCGACTACAGGCGCTTCTTCGACATCTCGGATCTCGTCGCCTTACGCATGGAGGACCCTGAGGTCTTCACCGCTTACCACTCGACGCTGATGGGATTAGTGGATGACGGCAAAGTGTCGGGGTTGCGGGTCGACCATCCCGATGGCCTGCGAGACCCTCAGCAGTACTTCGAGAGGCTCGCCAAGGCCACGTCGGGAGCTTGGGTCGTCGCCGAAAAGATCCTCGCAACCGGGGAAGCACTCCCCGATACCTGGCCGGTGGCGGGCACTACCGGCTACGACTTCGCGAACCTGGTAGGCGGCCTGTTCGTCGACCCATCGGGTGAAGATGAGATCACTTCCATCTACCGTGACTTCACAGGCGATCTCAGCACCTTCGAGGAGACCTCCGACACCGCTAAACGCGAGGTGATAGACGGCTCCCTCGCAGCGGACTTCGAGCGTCTGACCGCCTCTTTCGTAGAGGTCTGCGAAGGCCGCTTGCACTACCGGGATTTCACTCGCCCGCAACTTCGCTCAGCACTCGCGGAGACTATGGCGTCCTTCGGCGTCTACCGAACCTACGTCCGCCCCGACGGGTCGACGTCGGCAGAGGACCGCCGAGCAGTCACGTCGGCCATAGCGGGAGCTTCTACGCGCAGACCGGACCTCGATCCTGAAGTTTTCCAACTCCTCGAACAGATCCTCCTTGTTGACCAGCGGGTTCCCGTCGAAGTCGATCTGGCGATGCGTTTCCAGCAGCTGTCCGCAGCCGTGACAGCCAAAGGGGTCGAAGACACCGCCTTTTACCGTTACGTAAGGTTCGTGGCCTTGAACGAGGTCGGAGGCGACCCCGCCCGTTTCGGCGTCACACCCGACGATTTTCACGCTCACAACCTTCGGATAAACACGACGTGGCCTTCGACCATGCTCACAACCTCCACCCACGACAGCAAACGCTCTGAGGACGTCCGCTCCAGACTGGCAGTGCTATCCGAGATCCCCGGTACATGGCGAAAGGCCGTGCAAACATGGTCGCGGCTCACGTCTCACTACAGGAGCGGAGACCTTCCGGACCGTCGAGCCGAGTACTTGTTCTACCAGACGCTCGTCGGGGCCTACCCGCTGAGCGGCGAACGAGCTACGGCTTACATGCGAAAGGCGCTGCGCGAGGCGAAACTTTGGACGAGTTGGAGCTCCCCGAACCTCGACTATGAGAAAATCGTAGAGGACTTTGTCAGCGCGGTACTGAGCGACAAAATCTTTACCTCCCAGGTAGGCAAGTTCGTATCCGACCTCGTCTCTCCCGGAAGGGTGAACTCGCTTGCGCAGACGGTGCTCAAGTTGACCTCCCCCGGCGTGGCGGACATCTACCAGGGCTGCGAGACCTACAACTTGTCTCTGGTAGATCCCGACAACCGCTCAAGTGTGGATTTCAGCCGGCTCAGTTCGCTGCTCGACGAGTGCGAGCAGGTGTATAGGAGCGCAGGAATCCGAGGGGTCGTCTCCGGATCTGACCGCGGTCTGGACAAACTGTTCGTACACCAACGAACGCTCGCTGCCCGCCGAGACAACCGAGACGCCTTCTCCCCCGGCGCAGACTACCGATCGCTCGAAGCGCAAGGTTCCGCCCAAGACCACGTGATCAGCTTCGTGCGCGCCGAGCGCATCCTGGTAGTCGTTCCCCGACTGGTCGTCGGTCTGAGAGCAAAAGGCGGATGGGCGAAGACCCGACTCCGGTTTCCACCCGGCCTATGGGCAGACTGCTTCAGCGGTGAAGTCTGGTCGGACGAAGCACTCCTAAGCGAGCTTCTGGGAGCCTTCCCTGTCGCAGTGCTCGTAAGACAGACATGACGAGCGACGCTTCGACAGAGGCGAATGCCCGACGGCACCAGCCGGCGGGGTTGTGGACTCCCCGCGTTTGGGCACCCCGACCTCGTAACGTCGAGGTGGTTTTGGGCACAGGCGAACGCCATCCTATGATCCGCGCTGATGACCTGCTCGGAGCTGGCTGGCACGTCGCGCCCGGCGTCGACCTGGTCGCGGCGGACCGCTACGGTTTTTCGCTCGACGGAGGACCGACACGCGCCGATCCACGGTCCGCTTACCAGCCGTGCGGCCCGGAGGGGCTGTCCGAAGTGATCGACCATCGGAGATTCGAGTGGTCAGACCACACTTGGAGAGGGTTCCATCTAGCCTCCGCTGTCATCTACGAACTTCACGTCGGAACCTTCAGCGGCGACGGCACTTTCGACGCTGTCACAGAACGCCTCGACCACCTGGTCGACCTTGGGATAACGGCGATCGAGCTGATGCCGGTGGCAGAATTCCCGGGCGGGCGCGGCTGGGGTTACGACGGGGTCAACCTGTACGCCGCGCACCACGCCTACGGGGGCCCTGAGGGCTTGAAAAGGCTGGTAGACGCATGCCACAGCCGGGGCTTGGCGGTGATCCTCGACGTCGTCTACAACCATCTAGGCCCCTCAGGAAACTATCTAGAAGAGTTCGGACCTTACTTCACCGACAAGCACCTAACCCCGTGGGGACGAGCAGTCAACTTCGACGGACCCGGAAGCGACGAAGTGCGACGCTTCGTCGTCGACAACGCCACCCATTGGCTCGCCGACTACCATCTCGACGGCTTGAGGCTCGACGCTGTGCACGCCATCTTCGATTCGTCGGCAGTCCACATCCTTGAACAGCTCGCGTCTAGCGTTGCCGAACTGTCAGCCGCCACCGGATGGAGGCGGTGGCTCATAGCCGAGAGCGACCTGAACGACCCGCGAATGGTAAGAAGTTCAGATGTTGGCGGCCTAGGAATCGACGCCCAATGGCTAGACGACTTCCACCACTCGCTGCATTGCCTGATCACAGGCGAGCAGGACGGCTATTACCGGGACTTCGGTCGAGTCGACGACCTAGCTACTTCCCTCACACAAGGCTACGTCTACTCTGGGCGTTACTCGTCCGTGCGAGGCCGTTCCCACGGACGTTCGACTTACGGGCTGGCAGGCTGGTCGTTCGTGGGCTTCGCCCAGAACCACGACCACGTGGGTAACCGGGCCGCCGGCGATCGTCTCAGCGCTACCGTGACCGCAGGGCGCCTCAAGATTGCCGCAGCCGTTACGATTCTGGCGCCGTTCGTCCCGATGCTCTTCCAAGGAGAGGAGTGGGCGGCGTCGACACCGTTTGCATACTTCACCGACCACACCGATCCAGATCTAGGCGATGCCGTCCGAGAGGGACGTCGCCGCGAGTTCTCCGCTTTCGGATGGGACCCGATGGACGTACCTGACCCACAGGACCCCGGCACCTTCGGCGCCTCCCGTCTTAGTTGGGACGAGATTGACCAAGCCGGTCATCGTGACGTTCTCGCCTGGCATCAAGCTCTGATCCGACTCCGACGCTCGGTCGCCGAACTGGCCGACGGGCGAATGGACAGGGTTAAGTTCACTCACCACGCCGACAAGGTCTTCAGCGTCTTGCGCGGCCCGGTCCTCCTTGCGGTCAACCTGAGCTCCCAGCAAGTCGCCGTGGCACTCGACCCACCCCTTGACCGTAGGTCCCCAGTTCAGCTGCTCCTCGCGTCACAGCCGGGCTGCGAAGTGCACACCGGAGCACTCGAACTGCTCGCCGAATCAGCCGCCATAATGGCCGCTCCTTCTGGCGCTCCCGACGCTGACAGTAATGTCGGACACGAACTCATGAACCCAAGCCTTGGCTTCCCCCGAGTGAAGGGAGATTCCCGATGACCGGGATCTTCGAGCCGTCCGACAGCTCCTCGTGGCCAGCCGAGCGATGGCCTGGTAGGTCGTACCCTCTCGGGGCGACCTACGACGGGGCCGGGACGAACTTCTCCATCTTCTCCGAAGGCGCCGAGGCGGTGCAGCTGTGCCTACTGGGAGCAGACGGCGACGAGCTGCGCATCGAGCTAGACGAAGTCGACGCTGCGTGCTGGCACGTGTACCTACCCAACGTGTCGCCCGGTCAGCGCTACGGGTACCGGGTGCACGGACCTTGGGATCCACCGGCAGGTCTTCGCTACAACCCTGCCAAGCTGCTCTTGGATCCCTACGCCAAAGCAATCGAAGGCTCCGTCGACTGGAACCCGGCGTGTTTCGGACACATCCCCGGCGACGACGGCGCAAGAAACGACTCAGACAGCGCGGCGCATGTCCCCAAGTCCGTGGTACACCAACCGTATTTCGACTGGGGAGACGACAGGCGGCCAGGAGTACCGCTGCACGACACGATCATCTACGAGACTCACGTCAAGGGTTTCACCCGCAGGCATCCAGACATACCCCGGGGTCTGCGGGGAACGTTCGCCGGAATGGCCCATCCGGTGGCGGTCGACTACCTGCGCTCACTCGGCGTAACCACGGTCGAACTGCTTCCAGTCCACCAATTCGTCCACGACGGCCACCTCTTGGAGCGGGGTCTTCGCAACTACTGGGGTTACAATTCGATCGGGTTCTTCGCCCCGCACAACGAGTATTCGGCGAACGGGTCCCGCGGTCAGCAGGTCCAGGAGTTCAAGGCGATGGTAAGGACGCTGCACGAGGCCGGAATCGAAGTGATCCTCGACGTCGTGTACAACCACACAGCGGAGGGCAACCATCTCGGACCGACGTTGTGCTTCAGAGGGGTGGACAACCGGGCTTATTACCGCCTCGTTCCCGGTGACGCCGCGCACTACTACGACACGACGGGAACGGGAAATAGCCTCAACGTAAGCCACTCACGCAGCCTGCAGTTGATTATGGACTCGTTGCGCTACTGGGTGACCGAGATGCACGTGGACGGCTTCCGTTTCGACCTCGCCGCCACGCTGGCACGTCAGTTCTTCGACGTCGACAGGCTGTCCGCCTTCTTCGACCTCGTGGACCAGGACCCGATCGTCAGCCAAGTAAAACTCATCGCCGAGCCATGGGACCTCGGCCACGGCGGATACCAGGTTGGCAACTTCCCGCCTTTATGGTCGGAGTGGAACGGGAAGTATCGCGACACTGTACGTGACTTCTGGCGTGGCGAGCCGGCTACCCTTCCGGAGCTCGCCACGCGTCTAACAGGCAGCTCGGACCTCTACCAGGCCGACAATCGCCGGCCCGTCGCGAGCGTCAACTTCGTCACAGCCCACGACGGTTTCACATTGGCAGACCTCGTCTCCTACGACCACAAGCACAACGAGGCCAACGGGTACGACAACACCGACGGGGAGGGACACAACCGCTCCTGGAACTGCGGTAAAGAAGGGCCTACCGACGACCCGGCGGTCCTTGCGTGCAGGAGTCGCCAGCAGCGCAACTTCATCGCCACCCTCCTACTAAGCCAGGGTGTGCCCATGATCGCCGGAGGCGATGAGATCGGCCGCACGCAACGCGGCAACAACAACGCCTACTGTCAAGACAACGAGGTCTCATGGTACGACTGGGCCAGCCTCGACTCTGAGCTGTTCGATTTCACCCGGCGGATGATCGAGCTTCGGAAGCTGCACCCAGTGTTGCGGCGCAGACGCTGGTTCCACGGTATGCCGATACGCGGCGTGCCTGACATCGGATGGGTGAAGCCCGACGGCGGGGACATGACAGACCAGGATTGGGATGCAGGTTTCACTCAGGCAATAGGAGTTTTCCTGAATGGCGAGGCAATCCCCACGAAGGACACTCGCGGGCGGCGGGTGACCGACGACTCGTTCCTATTGCTCCTCAACGCTCACAGCGAGCCTCTCAAATGGCGACTTCCCGATCGCTGGGGGCGTGGCTGGCAGCTGGTCACGTCGACTGGCACCTTCTCGGCTCTCGGCAAGAAGCCGTACCGTAATGTCACGGTCGGACCGGGATCGTTGACGATATTCCAGCAAAGTCTGGGCAACCGGCACTAGGAGCCGTAGCCGTCTGGCGCCCAACCCGGGCCTGCTGCCAGCGCCCTGAGGGCCTCTATCTGGCCGACGTTTCCGATTACCACGAGTACGTCGCCGCCGTCGATCACGGTTTCCGGAGGAGGGTTCGTCAAGAAACCCTCCCGGACCTGGCGGATGGCTAGGACGAGAGCACCTGTGAGCGCGTGGAGCCGCGCCCCCCTAAGAGTCAGACCCGCGATCGGGGACGATATAGGTACCGGTATCTGTTCGAGGCGGAATTCGAGGCTGCCGTCGTGCATGACGATGTCGAGGAACTCGACGACGTGAGGCTGCACGGCGAGTGCGGCCATTCGTGCGCCTCCGAGATCCTGGGGGTTGACGACTCTGTCGGCGCCGGCCTGAAGCAATTTGGGCACGGCTGATTCAGATGAGGTGCGTGCCACGATGAACAAGTCCGGTTGCATCGACCTGGCGGTCAATGTGACATAGAGGTTGTCGGCGTCCCCGTTGAGTGCTGTTATCAGCGCTCGGGCTCGGCTGATCCCAGCAGCGCCAAGGACCTCTTCGTCGGTGGCGTCACCGCATAGCGACAACCCTCTCACAGTCGAGATCCTCTCCGCAGAGGAGTCGACCACGACGACCTCCATATCCGAGGCGGCGACATAGCGGGCTATCGACCTTCCCACCCTGCCCCAGCCGCACAAGATGAGGTGATCCTGGAGGTTGTCGATCTGGCGTTGCATGCGTCGTCTCCTGAGCTCGTCGCTGAGGTATCCACCGACCAGGGTCTCCACCAGCGTACTGAACGTGTACGCAGCGATACCTACCCCGACGAGGATCAGGATGATGGCGAAAGCTTTCTGACCAGCCCCGAAGGGATGGACTTCACCGAAGCCGACGGTGGATACGGTTATCACCGTCTGGAAGGCTGCGTCGAGAGGGCCGTACCCGAACAGCATGAACCCCGCAGTGCCCGCTAAGAGGACTGCGACGAGACCGACAACCCCGTATCGAAGGCGCGTGGCCGGTTCAACCGATCGACTGCCCGGCGCGCGTCCAGCGGGGGGGCGCTTGACCGCGAGGCGTCTGCGCCGGCCCGACTTGGCGGCGCCGCTCCCACGGTGGTTATGCGCCACGCAGTACCGCCGCCCAGAGCCGGTCGGTGACAGCGGTTACCGCCTCGGCGACCACGATGTAACGTCTGTACATGTCCTGGCCGACGAGCACTTCGCGTAGGTCGTCGCAGCGGATCAGGTTTCCCATCGCAACGCGGTAGCAGCGCTCGACTTCGTGCGCTGCGTCGCTTGCAAGGTCAGCCTGGCGTCCAGCCTCCTGGGGATCTTTTACAAGCAGTGCCACCCCGGACGTTACCGCCCGGGTACCGACGCTGAGGTGCTCGCTCATGGTGGCGGCGTGGTTATCGGGTTCCCAGCCCAACACCTCCCCTTCGCGCACGACGTTGCGTGCTTGGACCACGACCCTGTCGATGCGTTCGGATATCACGAAGAGGTCTTCTTGGTCGATGGGGGTCGACAGCGCTGCCTGCAGCGCTGCTAACAACTCGCGGCGTGTGTCGTAGGCGTCGTGCTGCGCGCTTCGCACAGCGTCAGCTGCAACACTGCCGGCCCCTTTGGACCACGACTCGAACGCCACCATCCCAGCCGCGCTCAGCTCGGCCTGAGAACCCAGCAGGCCGATGACGTCCGGTACGACCGGAAGAAACAGGTGCTTCCACCTTCGCCTGCGAATGGCACCCTTGCTCACGGCGGGTTCGTCTGGGATGGTCACGCTACGTGCCCTGCAAGCTTGAGTGCCGCCTCGCCAACCGCTCCGGCAAGGGCGCAAACGGGTACGGTGACCGCCCACGCGCCGGCCACGGTGACGACGGTAGGCCAGTGCACGTGGCGCCTGCGACGAGCCGCGCCGGTTCCGATCATGGCCGAGTCGACGACGGTCGACGTGCTTACGGGAGCACCGAGCAAAGCGGCTCCTATTATGACCGCCGCAGCCGAGCTCTGCGCGGACAGACCGTCGAGCGGACCGCCCCTGTAGAACTTCGACGAAACGGTGTTCACTATCCTCCGCCCTCCAGCAGCGGTACCGGTTGCAAGGACCACGGCCACCATAGCCTTGACCCATAGCGGTACGCCGAAGTGGCCTATCGTGCCCGACGCGACCAGGACCGCCGTGGCTAAGCCCATCGCCTTCTGACCGTCATTGGAACCGTCAGCTAGCGCCACCACCCCCGCAGTAACCCAGATCGACCCCCGCAGCGGGGCCAACGCAACCCGCGACGCTCGGCGCGTGACGGCTCCGATCGCTCTTCTTGTAACAGCCGCCACGACACCGCCGAGGACCGGGGACACGACGAGCGCCGCGAGAGCTCCCGCAACCCCGTAAGGGCGAAGTCCGTGAAAGCCGCCCCAACCGACCGCGCTAAGGCCCCCTTCGACGGCAGCTGCGCCGGCGAGACCTCCGACGATGGCGATGCTGGCACTGACCGGAACGCCCCGCCTGGTCGCCACCAAGGCGAAACACAGGCTCGGGAAGCCCCCGGCGACGTACACCGTCGGCAGCTCCCCGACAGGCACGTGCACCAGACCGGTCATGGTGACAGCGACCGCCTGGCCTGCCAGCAGTCCGCCGACAACGTGAACGGCGAACGAGAACGCCATGACACGCGGGTAACCACCGGCCCGCGCCGCGATCAGCGCGGCGCTGGCGTTAGGCGCATCCGACACTCCCAACATGAAGGCGAACCCGATGACGACGCCTAGCGCAGCGATCTCAGGCAGGCCCACCACGCCAACTTAGCGAGTCGGCCGCACTGGCGGCCGGCCTATGAAAGAATGCTGCTTGCTAATAACTGTGGCGGCGAGACCGGCCGCTTCGTCAGACGACCAGCGCCGGAAGGATGGCCACGATCGACACGAACCCTCATACACCCCTGGCCGCTACCGGCCCCCTACCGGCCTATTCGGAGAGGGCCTGGCGGCACTACCTGAGCACGATAATCGAGATCGAGGTAAGCCCCGGGCGTTGGGCTCACCTCAACGGCCCTGCCGCGCTGGACGAACTGCCGCTGCCAGCCCCGATCCACGTGATCACCGCCTGCAACCCAGAGGGCATCTACCGCTCCGAGGAGGAGAACCGTGCCGCCACAGCCCGGCTTGTAGGCGAAATGTGGGTATCAGGTTTCGCCATTGCCAGGGCGCTCGGGCGCAGCCCGAGCGGGGATCACTCCGAAGTCAGCGTAGCGCTAAGCGGGCTCAGCCGGCCAGAAGCCCTCCGCGTGGGCCGCCGCTACAGCCAGATCGCCATTTACGAGGTCACCGATGACACCGTCATCCTCATGGCCTGCCACTCCGAGCGCGTCGAAGCCTTCGACCGGCATCCGACCGTCACGCCCAAGATTTTTGGCGACGCTTCCTGGCGGGAAGCCGCCCCGGCGCGAATCGCGGATAGGCTTAATGACTGAGACAAAGAGTCGAGCCTGCGGATACGAAGGAGGCCCCGATGGCCTACCAGGATCGTTACGTTGCCGTAGACGAGCAGCATCTCGTCATCAAGGGTTACTATTTTCCGGGGACCACTAAGCGGATCCCTCTCGCTTCTATTCGCTCCGTGGGCCGCTCCGAGATGGACGCGGTTCGAGGCAAAGGGCGGATCTGGGGTACTGCGAACCCGCGATACTGGGCAAACTTCGACCCGGGAAGGCCAAAGAAGACAAGA
>JAJZNG010000008.1 GCA_021847945.1 Actinomycetes bacterium
CGCTTAGATGGTCGAGCGTCATCGCCGCCATAGCGGTCGCTGTCGGGGTGCGAGCTGACATCTGCACGATGGACGTCCCCAGCCTGATCGTCGACGTGGACGAACCGTACCAGGCGAGAGGGGTGAGAGCGTCCGATCCGTACGCCTCGGCGGTGAAAACGATGTCGAAGCCAAGCTTTTCGGCTTCGAGCACCTTGTCGAGCGCGTTACTGGGGGGCGTAGCCCCCCAGTAACCGAGTTGCAATCCTAATTTCACGACCCCGAGGCTAGCCTTGCGGGCCGCCCGCCCGCCGGTTCAGGGTACGGGGCGGGCTGCAGGTGCTTTAGCTACTATCCGCTCCGCTTCGACGATGACCACTTCTTGGGTTATGTCCTCGAGGCTGCGCTGCGCCGTCTCAGGGATGAGGAAGGTTAGGAGAGTGCCGACTAAAGCCATGCCGGCCGAGAACTCAAGGGCCCCGCCAATGCCGAACGCCTTGGAAATATCAGGGAAGAGGTAGACACCAATGAAAGCACCGAGTTTCGCTACGCCGGCCGATATGCCGTGCCCTGTCGTCCTGGCAGACGTCGGGAAGCACTCGGCCGCTAAGACGAAGGTCGTCTCGTTCGGGCCGAACTCGGCGAAGTAGTAACTAGCTCCGAAGAGCAGCATGAAAGGCACCACGGTCGACGTGATACCGGGGATCACTCCAATAAGCAGGAACATGAGTCCCATCATGGGGAACCCGATCAGCTGCAACCTGCGGTGGCCGATGCGGTCCATGAAGTGCGCGGCAAGGTAGTAACCGGGCAGGGCCGCCACCGTGAACATGATGAGGTTGAGTGCCAGGGACTGCTCGATGGTCGAGTGGGCGCCAAGCACCTGCTTGACGATCAACGGAGACGATACCGAGTTCCCGTAGTAGGCGTAGTCGAAGACGAACCAGGAGCCGGCCGTGCCCAGCAGGGTCAGCATGTAACGCCGGTTGGAGAAGAACTCGGCGAGGGACATCTTCGCTGACGCCCGCACCGAAGTTGGCCGCAGGACACCCTCGGAGTACTCGGCTACGGCCGCAAGGGCTTCCGCAGAGCGGCCCTGCGCCATGGCCAGGTACCGGGGAGATTCTGGCATCTTGCGTCGCGAGTAGAGCACTGCTGCTGCAGGTACGGCACCGAGGGCGAGCAGAATTCGCCAGACATCGGGGGATGCCAGGCCCGAAGACAGTAGAGCGAGGCCGGCTGCGTAGCCGGTGACAGTCCCCAGCGCCTGCATCGCGAAAACCAGTCCGACGAGTTTTCCTCTGTCCTTGCGGTTGGAGTACTCGCTCATGATCACCGCTGACACCGGGTAGTCTCCGCCGACTCCCAAGCCGAGGATGAACCTGCAGACGATCAGGAACACCACGTTGGGCGACAGCGCCGACGCCAGGGCCGCAACGACCATGACGGCGGCTTCGAGACCGTAAATCTTCTTTCGCCCGACCCTGTCGGCGAGCCGGCCGTAGAAGATCGCTCCGAAAAAGGCGCCGAGCAGGGTCATCGAGTTGATAAGCCCGGTCTGGGTCGAGTCCAAGTGCCACTGCTTGGCGATCAACGTCGACGCAGTGCCGATGATGAACAGGTCGTAGGCGTCGGTGAAAAAGCCCATGCCCGACGTGAAGATCGCCTTGGTATGGAACTGGCTGATCGGCGCCTCATTCAGGGCGTCGATGAGATCGAGCTTCTCGATGTCGGTCACGATTCGTGCTCCGAAGATGATGTGGTCACGTGACTCACCCTACAAAGTCACGGTAAACGGTCTCTGTCCGACGAGTTGCGCCTGAACTAACTTCAGATGAATTTCAGGTGAATTAGCTGGCGTGCTGCCGACGGAAGTGAGGCGCGAGACTTAGACCGTGCGATTCGTAGGCTTCGACCACGTAGTCCTTCGCTGCTCGGACGTGGAACGGTCCCTGGCCTGGTACTGCGGGACGCTCGGGCTTGCCGGGGAGCGCGTCGAGCAGTGGCGGGCCGGCGAGGTCCCGTTCCCGTCGGTGAGAGTGACCGACGCGACGATCATCGACCTATTCGCCGCGACACCGCCGCGTGCTCCGCTACCAACGGGGGGCAGAGGGAACCCGGAGGGCAAGGGGAAACCGGATGTCAGGGGGAACATGGACCACTTCTGCCTCGTTATGACACCGGGTGACTGGGAGGCCATGGTCGCGTCGGGAGCTCCGCCCGCGGAGCGGGGACCGTCGAAGGTGTTCGGCGCCTTGGGTATGGGCATGTCCATATACACCCGGGACCCCGACGGGAACCTCGTCGAGTTGCGCTGTTACCCCGAGACGCCCGCAGGCTGACTCTGAACCGCATGGACGCCCGGCGGGACCCGGCGCGACCGGAACCTGCCAGCGCCGGGACGGCCAGCCGCTTAGCGGGGCACTTTCGACCAGGGCAGGTCCTTGTCGACGCGCACGTCGCCGGGAAGGCCGAGAACCCGCTCCCCGAGAATGTTGCGCTGGATCTCCGACGTGCCGCCTTCGATGGAGTTCGCCCGGCTGCGCAGGAACATCTTGCGGGCTGACCCGGCCGGGCCGGTCAGGCCCAGCGACTCCGAGCGGTGCATCTCGTAGGTATAGCCGACGGTGCCGTCAGCGCCGAGCAGGTCGACGCACAGCTCGTAGATACGCTTGTTGACCTCGGCGAACATGAGCTTGGCTATCGACCCTTCCGGCCCGGGGTTGCCAGCGCGGCGGTTCTGGCCGGCGCGGATGTTCGTCAGACGCAGGGCTTCCGCCTCGCACCACAGCTTCATCAGGCGGTCCCGTTTTGCCGCCTGGGCGCCGGACTCACCCCAGATGCGCAGCGCTTCAGCTATTGCGCCACTCCCCCGCTGCGGTGCCCCGCCGCCGCCTCCGATGGCGGTCCGCTCGTTCATCAAAGTGGTCATGGCGACCCGCCAGCCTTCCCCGACCTGGCCGACACGGTCGGAGTCGGGGACACGAACCTCGGTCAGGTACACCTCGTTGAACTCCGCCTCGCCGGTGATCTGCACCAGCGGCCGCACTTCAACCCCAGGGGAGTGCATGTCCAAGGCGAAGTAGGTGAGACCCTTGTGCTTGGCCACGTCTGGGTCGGTGCGCGCTACGAGCATGCCCCGGTCGGCCATGTGTGCCATCGTGTTCCAGACCTTCTGTCCGGTCACGACCCACTCGTCGCCGTCGCGCACCGCACGGCACGCGAGGCTCGCCAGGTCAGAGCCGGCTCCGGGCTCGGAGAACAACTGGCACCAGGCGTCCTCACCGGTGAACATCCGCCGGAGCAGCCGGTCTTTGATCTCCTCGCTTCCGTTGGTCACCACGGTCGGGCCGGCGAGGGTGAGCCCGAAGAAGAGGCGGCCGTCGGGGGGTCTGGCCCCCGCCTCGCGAAGGCGGGCGTCCACGCGTGGCTGCAGGCTGGGTGCCACGCCGAGCCCTCCGCGCCCTTCGGGGAAGTGCACCCAGGCAAGCCCGGCGTCGTACTGAAGACCCCGGAACTCCACCATAGGGGTGCTCGCCGGGTCGGCCTCAGCTAGAAGTCGGTCGACACGGTCGTCCAGCAGTCGCAGCGGGTCACTCATAGGGTTCATTGTTCCATCCCGCTGCCGGCTGGCGAAAGTCCCGACCGATGAAAAGTCCCGGTGACGAAAGTCCCCGCCGGGCGGCCAGACCGGCACGCCACCGGAGTTTTCGCGTATGGTCTGGTCATGGCAACGGTTGAGACGGTCAGGGGCCCGGTCGACACTTCCGAACTGGGCCGTACGTACATGCACGAGCACGTCTTCGTTCTAACACCTGACGTGCAGCAGAACTACCCAGACGAGTGGGGTTCGGAGGAGGACCGTGTCGCTGACGCTGTCGCGAAGCTCAAAGCGGCGGCGGCTCAAGGGACACGCACCTTCGTAGACCCGACGGTCGTGGGACTCGGCCGTTACATTCCCCGGATAGTCCAGGTGGCCGAGCGCGTCCCCGAGCTCAACTTGATAGTCGCAACAGGCTGCTACACCTACGACCAGGTGCCTTTCTTCTTCCACTACCGCAGCCCGGAGCTCGGCATCACCGAGCCCATGGTCGACATGTTCGTTGCCGACATCACCGAGGGAATAGCGGGAACGGGGGTGAAAGCCGCTTTCCTCAAGTGCGCGATCGACGCGCAAGGCATGACTGACGGCGTGGAGAGGATCATGCGCGCCGTGGCCAGAGCGCACCGCCAGACCGGCGCGCCCATCACCGTGCACACCCATCCCGGTTCACACACCGGTCTGGAAGTCAAAAGAATCCTCTGCGACTCAGAAGGCGTCGACCCGACCCGAGTGGTGCTCGGCCACAGCGGGGACAGCTCCGACGCCGACCACCTGGCCGCGCTCGCCGATTCGGGTTTCATCTTGGGGATGGACCGCTTCGGGATAAACCTGGAGACCACCTTCGAGGCCCGCTGCGACGTCGTCGTCGAGCTGTGCCGGAGGGGTTACGCGGATCGGATGGTCCTGTCACACGACGCGTCGTGCTACATCGACTGGATAGACCCGTCCCTGTTCGGGATGCTCCCGCAGTGGAACTACCTGCACATCCACGACGACGTCCTGCCATATCTGAGGGAGCACGGCGTGAGCGAGGAGCAGATCGACACGATGCTCGTCGCTAACCCCCGCCGGTACTTCGAGAACACGTCCGCCTACTGACCCCGGAGGTCAACCATGCCCGCAAACCCCCTCAACACCGACGACTTCGGCGGCGAGCTTTTCAACCTGGGTATCTCCCCAGATGCCCGTGAGCTGCTCGACCGTGTCAAGAAATTCATCCAAACCGAGGTGCTGCCCCTAGAAGAGAAGTACTTCGCGCTGGGCGAGGGCCGGGCGGACCGTTGGAGCTTCGCTCCAGGCCAGCTGGAACTGCTGGACGCCACCAAGGCCAAAGCCAAATCCGAAGGTCTCTGGAACTTCTTCCTGCCCAACGCAGATACCGGCGAAGGCCTGTCCAACCTCGACTACGCATACATCGCGTTCGAGCTTGGCAAGACCCGCCTGGGTTCCGAATGCCTCAACTGCTCCGCGCCCGACACCGGCAACATGGAGGTCCTGGAACGGGTCGGCACGCCG
>JAJZNG010000238.1 GCA_021847945.1 Actinomycetes bacterium
CGGAAACGCCGAGGATGTGAGGTGCCCGGAGCGGGAATCGAACCCGCACGACCTCTCGGTCAAAGGTGTTTGAGACCTTCGCGTCTACCTGTTCCGCCATCCGGGCCGGCCCTTCGACGTTTTAGCCTAGAACAAAACAGCTCCGCGCCGCGCTGCTCGCAGGCCGCACTGACCGGCTTGGGGGGATCGTTACCATCCCGGACCTCGACAGGTCGTAAAGTCGACCAGGCTTGCACGGAACTCGTTTAGACCATCTCACACCCGAAACTCAAGGAGACAGTCCCACAAGGTGCCCGCTTTCATTTTTCCAGGTCAAGGATCGCAGCGGCCGGGGATGGGACGGCCCTGGGCCGATCACCCCTCCTGGGAAGTGGTGGAAGAGGCGTCTCGTGCTGCGGGTAGAGACATCGGCTGGCTTCTAAACGAGGCGGAAGCGGAGGAGCTCACCCAGACTCACAACGCCCAACTCGCCACTTTCACTTTCAGCCTGATGGTGCTCGACGCCGTCGAGCGCATCGGCGTGGAACCGACTCGCCTCGCGGGCCACTCGGTCGGCGAGTACAGCGCCCTGGCAGCCAGCGGGGCCTTGGGGTTCGACGCTTCAGTTCAGCTAGTCGCCGAGCGAGGAGAAGCCATGCAGTCAGCCGCCGAGGCTCGACCAGGCACGATGACAGTCCTTGAGGGATGCGACGCGGACACCGCCGACGTGGCCTGCCGGTTGGCGGAAGGCGACGTCTGGCTGGCGAACATCAACACCTCGGACGAGTCGGTCATAGCGGGCGATCCGGCCGCTATCGAAGCGGCGGTGGCTTGGGCCGTTCAGCTCGGAGCGAAGCGCTCCTACCCTGTGAGGGTCAGCGGCGCTTTCCACACCCCGCTCATGGCCCCAGCGCGCGACAGGCTCCGCAAGATGCTCGACACTACGGTTTTCCACGACCCCGACACTCCCTTGGTGGCCAACGTCGACAGCAGGTTCCACGTCGGCGGCGACGAGTGGAGGCTGATGCTCTCAGCCCAGCTGTGCAGCCCGGTCAGATGGCATCAAAGCGTTCTTCGCCTGGCCGGCGCCCTCGACCCGGACCTTGAGGAGGAGAAGTTCTTCGTGGAGCTTGGCCCGGGGGAATCCCTGTGCGCCACGGTCAGGCAGACCCTGCCGAGTGCCGTCACGGTAGCCGTGTCCGTCCCGAACGACTTGGACCGCCTGGTGGACACGTTGGCAGGCGACAGCGCACTACACACCTATGCGTCGGTGCACCACGGGGAGCTTCTCTACGTCTCCGAGCGGGTCCTCATCAGCCCAAGCGCTGGGATCTTCGAGCCGCCACCTAGGCCATTCGAGGTAGACGAACGGATCGAAGTCGGCGGCCTCGTCGGCACCGTATCAGCAAGTGAGGTCCGCTCGGGCTTCGCAGGCGTGTTCAGGGGTTACATAGCCCAGCCCGGGGAGAGGGTCCAAGCCGGCCAGCCGATAGCATGGCTGCACAACTCGTGACTGGCGTGACGATAACCGGTTGGGGTTCCGCCCTGCCGGAGCGGACAGTCACCAACGAAGAGATAGCCACCCTGTTCGACACCAGCGACGAGTGGATCGTCGAGCGCAGCGGCATCCACACGCGCCACGTGGCTACCGGCCCTTTCGTCGACCCCCCGGCTGATCCTCACCCCCCTCTGAGCGGCCTGGGGACTACCGGCACACTCGCCGCGCGAGCCGCACGCGAAGCGCTGCAGGTAGCGGGGCTCGAAGGAACCGACGTCGACATGGTCGTTTTGTGCACCACCACCGCCGATCAGCTCATCCCGGCCAGTTCGGCTTCCGTCGCCGCCGAACTGGGCGTGACGGGAGGGGCTATGGACATTAACGCAGCCTGCGCCGGCTTCACCTACGGGATCGTTACCGCAAGCGGCCTGATCGCAGCCGGAGCCCGCAGGATCGTGCTGATAGGAGCCGAGACCCTGTCGCGGGCGACTAACTGGTCGGACCGGACAAACGCCTTCCTATTCGGCGACGGTGCCGGAGCCGTCGTGGTCGAAGCCACCCCCTCAGACGGTTCCCTCCTCGGATGGGACCTGGGAGTTGACGGCAGCTTGGTCGACCTTCTCTACGCCCACCACGGCTCGGGGATGGCGATGCGCGGCAAGGAGGTCTTCAGGAGGGCGGTGACAGCCACCGTGGCATCAGCGAGAGCCTCCCTGGAGCGGGCAAAGCTCGACGTGGACGACGTGGCTTTGTTCGTGCCCCACCAGGCGAACATCAGGATCATGGACGCCGTCGCAGCGAGGCTGGGACTTCCCCAGGAGAAAGTTGCGTCGGTGATCGGCTCAACCGGCAACACGAGCTCGGCTTCTATCCCGCTCGCCCTGGTCGACGCCATCCGAGCCGGACGAGTGTCCGAAGGCGACCACCTGCTCCTGGCCGGCTTCGGCGCCGGCATGACCTGGGCGTCCGCTGTGTGGCGCTGGCAGGGGAACCGGCCGTGAATCGTGAAGGGACCCCGCCTACACAGTAGATTTGAGAAGTTGAGCCGACGCAGGAACAACGAGACGAGACAGGACAAGAGAGGACATGATGGACCAAGAGGAAGCATTCGACAAGTTCAAGCAGTGTGCCGTGGACGTACTTCAGGTTGAGCCTTCGAAGGTGACGCCCGAGGCCAGCTTCGCCGACGACTTGGACGCCGACAGCCTCGACCTAGTGGAGCTGGTTATGGCCCTCGAGGAGCAGTTCGACATCACTGTCGACGAGTCCGAGCTCGAAGGCGTCAAGACCGTGGCTCAAGCCTTCGGTCTGGTCACCTCAAAGCTCTGATGTTCGCCCTCCACCCCTACCCGGGCAACGCCGGGATACCAGGAAGGCGGGTCGTGGTCACGGGAGTCGGGGTGGTGGCACCTTGCGGGATCGGCCAGGAGGCTTTCTGGGCGGGGCTTCACCGGCCTCCCGCGGAGGGCCCACGGAGAGTTCCCGGTTTCGACGCTACCGACATCTACGGCCCTAAGGAGCTTCGCCGGGTTGACCGCTTCACCCAGTTCGCAGCAGTAGCCGCCGAGGAGGCGGTGTCAGATGCGGGCGGCTGGGCGGCCTTAGCGGTCGACCCCGACCGCGCCGGTGTCATGATCGGCACTGGGATAGGCGGCATCGAGACTCTCGAAGATCAGATTCACGTCATGGACGAGCGGGGCGCTCGCCGGGTCACACCGTTCCTTGTTCCGATGATGATGGGTAACCGGGCCGCGGCGGACGTTTCGATGCGCTACGGGCTGCGCGGGCCCTGCGAGGCGATCGTCACAGCATGCGCAGCTGGCACACAGAGCGTCGGCGCCGGCGCCCGCCTGGTCGCATCCGGCCGTTGCGACGTCGTGCTTGCAGGGTCCTCGGAAGCGGCGATGACCCCGATCGGGGAAGCCGGCTTCGCCAACATGACGGCGCTTTCGACGAGCGGCAAGTCAATGCCTTTCGACGCCAAGCGCGACGGTTTCGTAATGAGCGAGGGGGGGGCCGTGCTCGTCCTCGAAGACTTCGAGCACGCGAAGGCCCGCAACGCAAAGATCTACGCCGAAGTGCTCGGCGCGGCGAGCACGGCGGACGCACATCACATCACAGCGCCCGCTCCTGAGGGCGCTGGTGCAGTTGCGTGCATGGAACTGGCGATACAAGACGCCGGCCTAGCCCCTGCGGACATCGTCCACATCAACGCTCACGGGACTTCCACCCCAGCCAATGACCGCTCCGAGAGCATGGCCATCACCAAGGTGTTCGGATCACCCGGACCGATCGTCACCTCCATCAAGGGCGTCTGCGGGCATTCGCTGGGCGCCGCCGGCTCGATAGAAGCCGTCGCTTTAGCGTTGACGATCGCCAAGGCGAGCATACCTCCGACGCTCGGCTTGACCGAGATGGACCCCGAGATCCATCTCGAAGTCGTGACCGGGTCCGCGCTGGCTTGGACCCCCGGGCCGTCGCTTTCCAACAGCTTCGGCTTCGGCGGCCACAACGGCACTATCGTGATGGGACCAGTGACGGCCTGAGCACTCCGGCCCGGGCTCGCAGTTCGCGCCCCCGGCTGTCGCTGTCAGGCCTTGTTGTCAGGCCGCCAGCGCCGCCAGAAGCTTCTTAGGCGTGTCAGCTGGCGAGATCTTGTACCAGACCTGCTCCAGTCTTCCTTCCTCGTCGATCAGGAACGAAGATCGGAGTATGCCCATGTACTTCTTGCCGTACATGGACTTCTCGGTCCACACACCGTAGGCTTCGGCGACGGAATGGTCTCCGTCTGACAGCAACGGGAAGCCGAGGTTGTATTTCTGGTCGAACTTTGCCTGCTTCGCCGGCGGGTCAGGGCTTATCCCTATGACAACCGTGTCACCGACGTCGCCGAGGACGTCACGGAGACCGCAGGCCTGGGTGGTGCACCCCGGGGTGTCGGCTTTGGGGTAGAAGTAGACGAGGACTTTCCTGCCGCGAAGCGACGTCAGCCCAACCGTGGCACCGGTCTGATCGGGCAGTTCGAAATCGGGGGCGGCGTCGCCGGCACTCAGCACGTCTGACCTTTCGACAGGTTGCGCATAGACAAGTAGGACATAAAAAATGATGGTAGCCAGCGCCGAGCGGTCTCGCTGGCCGCTGACGGCGGGGCGCTAAGCCAGCGAGACGACGTGGCGTCCGGTGAGCTCCCCCCGCGATATCCGCGTGAGGGTGTCGTCGAGACCTTCGAGGCCAGTTTCGGTCACCATCTCGTCCAGCCCCGAAGGCCTCAAGTCAGTTCCCAGACGTTCCCACACCGCCCGCCTCCGCTCTAGCGGCACCTGAACGGAATCGATCCCGAGAAGGGAAACCCCCCGGAGGATGAAAGGCATCACCGTCGTGGTAACGCTGGCACCGCCGGTCAGGCCGCTCGCCGCTACAGCACCGCCGTACCTGATGCATGCCAGCACGTTAGCTAGGGTAACCCCGCCGACGCAGTCGACGGCTGCTGCGTAGACCTCGGGCTGCAACGGCTTGCCCTCCTGGGACTCCAAGACAGCCCGGTCGATGACGTCGGAGGCTCCCAGCGAACGCAGGTAAGCCCCGGCGGTGGCGGACTTTCCCGTGCTGGCCACTACT
>JAJZNG010000147.1 GCA_021847945.1 Actinomycetes bacterium
TTTGTCGCCCGCAACCCCTCGTCCGCCTACGACCTAAAGAAGCGTTTCTCTGACAGTCCCGCCGGCGTCCACCAGCCGAGCGCAGGGGCGCTCGTACCCGCCCTGAGACGCTTGGTGCGACGTGGTTACCTGAACGCCCGAGACGAACCCGGCCCACGCAACCGGCGGGTCTACGATGTGACCGCCGAAGGACTCGAAGTGCACCGCGCCTGGCTGCGCCAGCCCGTCGATCCCTCCAACGTCGGGCGGGATCTCGGCGTCCACCTCATGCGCTTCGCCATGATGGAACCCGAATTGGACGAACACGAAGTCGTAGAGTTCCTCGCCGATCTCGCCGGCGCGCTCGAAGTCTTCGTGAAACAGATCGAAGACTACCTTTCGGCGACCCCCCTACCGGGACGCCACCCGGCTCTCGCTCTCGAACACGGCATAGCCGCGCACCGTGCCAGCATCGAATGGGCAAGGGCTGCGCTGCGAACCCTGAGCCATTCAGCTACCTCTGACTCCAACGCCGGGCCCGACGGGCGCCGCTGGTGAGGCGGTCCGGTGAGGTCCTGAGCCTGGCCAGCTTCGTCGCATTAGGCATTCCCGACGGGATGCTCGGAACCGTCTGGCCGGAGATGCGCCACAGCTTCGGCGCTCCGATCGGCGACCTCGGCCTGATACTGCTCCTGTCGACCGGGGGATCGGTCAGCGTCACCTTCTTCGTCGGGCGTCTGCTGCGACGGCTCGGGGTAGCCATCGTCCTGGCCGCTGGTGCTGTCTCGGCAGCGTCTGCGGCTGTAGGCTTCTTTGTGGCGCCCTTATTCGGGGTCGTCGTCGCTTTCAGCGTGCTGTTCGGGGTGGCGGCCGGCCTCACGGACGCGGGACTCAACACCGCGGTAGGGCTGTCGGGCCGTAACAGGCTTCTCAACCTTCTCCACGGCGCTTACGGGGTAGGCACGGCTATCGGGCCTGTCGTAGTCACCCTCTCGGTGCTCAGCGGTTCGTGGCGCCCCGCCTATGTGGTGTTGGCTGCGGTCGACGCCGTCGTGGCGTCGTGGTGGATACTGCTGCGCCGACGCGATGCCGCCCTCGACGCAGCCGGAGGCTCCCCTGCGACACCCGCCGCGCCGGTGGGAGCGGTCCCCGACGTCGCCTCTGGCCCTCAAGGGGCAGCTGCTCGGTCGATCCCAACGCCCGCGGGACTCCGCCGTCGCACGGCGGTTGCTGCGGGAATCGCCGTCTTCTTCGTCTACACCGGCCTTGAGGTGGCGGCGGGCCAGTGGGAGACGACGTACACCAAGGGCCACCTGCACCTGTCGACGCCGGCCGCGGGCATCGCAACTTTCGGATACTGGGCGGCGCTGACCGCTGTACGGCTGATCCTCGCGCTCCTGCCTCGTCCCCTATCCGGCCAGACAGTGCTGCGATGGGGAGTGACGCTGAGCTTGGCTGCCGCCGGGCTGATCTGGTGGGATCCCGTTGCCGCAGCGGCGATCGCCGGCTTCGTGATGCTCGGTGGGGCGCTGGCGGGGGTGTTCCCGGCGCTGATCGGCTTGACCCCGGTCCGGCTCGGGTCGGACCTCGCCGCCACGGCCATCTCCTGGCAGGTGGGAGCGGCCGCGGCCGGTGGAGCGGCTATTTCAGCCTTGGTCGGTGTGGTCGTCGACGTAGCGGGTGTCGCCTCGCTGGGGCCGGCTCTCACTGTCCTAGCCGTGGCGCTTTTGGTATTAGAGAGACTTCTCGCAGCGGTGCATCCGCCGTCACAGTTCTAGCGGCAGCCCGGCGTAGTTCTCCGCCAAGCCTTGCGCCCCGGCCCGGCTAGTGGTCACCCAGCGAAGCTGGGAGATTTGAAGCTCGGCGTCGAAGTCGTCTCCGTGGCGGTGCAACATCATGGTCATCCACCAAGAGAACTGCGTGCAGCGCCAAACCCGGCGCAGCGCCCTTTCGGAGTAGGTGTCCGCCAGGGAACTGTCCCCGTCTCGCAGCATCGCCGACAGCGCCGGGGCTAGGAGCGCGACGTCGGCGATAGCGAGGTTGAGGCCCTTAGCTCCCGTCGGAGGAACCACGTGCCCGGCGTCCCCTGCCAGGAAAAGCCTTCCCTGGCGGAGGGGGGCTGCCACGTGGCTGCGCATCGGGAGGATGGACTTCTCCCTGATCGCACCGGTGCTCAGGCGCCACCCGCCGGGCTCGTCGCCGAGCCTTGCGGCTAGGGATTCCCAGATACGGTTGTCAGACCAGGCGGCGAGGTCCTCGTCGGGTTCGACTTGCAGGTAGAAGCGACTGACGCTTTCGGAGCGCATCGAGTGTAGAGCGAAGCCATCTGGGTGCCAGGCGTAGATCAACTCGCCAGTCGACGGCGCCACGTCAGCGAGCACCCCGAGCCACGCGAACGGATAGGTCCGCTCCCACGCTCCGCGATCGGTGATGGCAGTCCGGCAGGGCCCGTGAGAGCCGTCGCAACCGACCACGACGTCAGCTTCGAGGCGCCTTGGGACGCCGCCCGCGTCGACAAAGCTCACGAAGGGTCGATCGGTGTGGACGTCGTGGATCGACGTCTCGGACACCTCGTACTCGACCCGCTGGCCGGCCGCCCGCCGGGCTGCTACCAGGTCCTTTTGGACTTCGGTCTGCCCGTAGACCCAGACGCCGCGCCCGACGAGATCGACGAAGTCGATGCGGTGACGTTCGCCCGGCCAGTGCAGGAGGATCCCGCTGTGATGCAAGCCTTCCCCGTCGAGGCGATCCCCGAGACCCACTTGGCGGAGAAGGTCCACCGAGGAGCTTTCCAGCACACCAGCGCGGACGCGTGAGGCGACGTAATCCTCGGAGCGGGCTTCGAGCACCACCGACTCAACCCCTTCCCGCTCAAGCAGGTGCGATAGCAGCATCCCCGAAGGGCCGGCTCCGACGATCGCGACCTGGGTTCGCACCGCCGAATGATAACCCCCTGCGGGTGGCGTCGCCGGGCTGGCTTGTCTAGTCTTCCGAACGTCGTGATGAGCACCTGGTTCCCCAACCTTCGACAGCGGTCTCGGAGAGCGCGTAGGTGATAGAGGTCTGCGGCGACGCCGAAGCCGCACTTCGCGACCTGCGCGACGGGGCTACCGTCCTAGTCGGGGGTTTCGGGGAGGCAGGCCTGCCGTTCGGTCTTCTGGACGGTCTCCTGCGATGCGACGCCGCCGGCCTGACCGTGGTCAGCAACAACGCCGGCAACGGCCACAGCGGCCTCGCCGCGGTGCTCGCCACGGGGCGTGTCCGTAAGATCATCTGCTCCTATCCCCGCCAGGTCGACTCGTGGGTCTTCGACCGCCTCTACCGGGAGGGCAAGATCGAGCTCGAGCTCGTTCCTCAAGGCAACCTGGCCGAGAGGATCCGGGCGGCGGGCGCTGGCATAGGCGGTTTCTACACGCCGACCGGGGTTGGCACTCCCCTAGCCGCCGGCAAGGAAGTCAGGAACATAGCCGGCCGTGACTACATACTTGAGCTGCCCATCCACGGCGACGTCGCCTTGATAAGGGCCGACACCGCAGACGAGGCGGGCAACCTCACCTACCGTAAGACCGCCCGTAACTTCGGGCCTATCATGGCGACTGCCGCCAAGGTAACCGTCGCCGAGGTCAACCGGGTGGTGCCCGCTGGGGCTATAGACCCTGAGAACGTCGTGACGCCGGGCATCTTCGTGAACCGTGTCGTGCTCGCCGTCGGGACGGCCAAGGCGGGATCGGCCCGCTCGGGATCGCGGGAGACCACGAGGTGAGCGCCCCTTTAACCAGGACTGAGATGGCGAAGCTCGTCGCCCGTGACATTCCAGGTGGCTCGTACGTGAACCTTGGCATCGGCCAGCCGACCCTCGTAGCGGACTACCTTCCCTCCGACAAGCATGTGGTGTTGCACACTGAGAACGGCATGCTCGGCATGGGACCCCAAGCCCAGGGCGACGACATCGACCCGGACCTCACCAACGCAGGCAAGCTTCCTGTCACCGAGCTCCCAGGGGCCGCCTACTTCCACCACGCCGACTCCTTTGCCATGATGCGCGGCGGGCACCTTGACGTGTGTGTCATGGGCGCCTTCCAGGTGTCCACCGCCGGGGACCTCGCCAACTGGCACACCGGGGACCCTGACGCCATCCCAGCCGTTGGGGGGGCCATGGACCTGGCCGTCGGCGCCAAGACGGTCTATGTGATGATGACGCTCTTCGACAAGGACGGGACCCCGAAGCTCGTCCCCAAGTGCACCTACCCTCTGACAGGCCTCGCCTGCGTCAGCCGGGTCTACACTGACCTCGCCGTGTTCCGGCTGGAGGACGATCAGGTGTACGTCACCGAGACTTTCGGGACGACGGTAGACGAGCTGGCTTCGAGACTCCGGGTACCAGTCCTCGCCGGACCGTCCCCGGCCTGAGGCTGACTGAGGCGTCAGCGCTCAGCGCAGGTGAGCGACGACAACGACACCAGCTGCGATCCGTCAGGGGCGAAGTTCTCCGGGGCCAGCCAGCGGGCGTAGGCTGCTCTCACTGGCGGCCATTCACTGTCGGTGATCGAGAACCAAGCCGTGTCCCGGTTGCGCCCTTTCACGACCACGGCCTGGCGGAAGGTCCCTTCGTAGACGAACCCGAAACGTCGAGCAGCACGCCTGGACGGCGCGTTCAAAGAGTCGCATTTCCACTCGTAGCGGCGGTAGCCGAGCTCGTCGAAGACCATGCCCGCTAGCAGAGCTATAGCTTCGGTGGCCGCTGTGGTCCCCTGCAGCTCCGGGCTGAAAGCAAGGTGGCCGACCTCGACACTGCCCATCTGGCGGTCCATCCGCTGCAGGGCAGCGACGCCTGCTGCGCGCCCGCCCCTGGGCACTATTGCGAAGAAGATAGGGTCGTCACGGTCCGCCACGCTGTCTATCCACGCCATGTAGGTTTCCAGATCCTCGAAGGGACCGTAGGCCATGTAGGTCCACATCCCGGCGCTCCCATCCCGCCCGTTGGCGGCGAACAGGTCGGCGCCGTGGCGCCCGGCGTCGAGAGGTTCGAGCCGGCACCACCGTCCGGTAACGACTTTCGGCGTCGGCGCAGGGCGAGGAGTCCAGCCCGGGACCGGCGGGCCGACAGGCTGACCG
>JAJZNG010000058.1 GCA_021847945.1 Actinomycetes bacterium
CGGAGCATGTTGGCGTGGTGCTCTCCGACTCGTCGCCGGAGGATCCGAGCCTCCTTGTCTGGCATCGCCGCGATAGCGGCCGAGATCCCCGAAGGTCCCGGCCCCATTGACATCGAGTAGCGCAGGGTCGTGGACGACCCCTCGGCCTCCAGGTCGAAACGCCACCGAGCGCCCGGGTTCGCAGGATCGGAGGTCGCCCAGCCAAAGGAGCGGCCTTCCTCGTAGGCCTCGACGAAGGACTCCGCCTCCCACTCCCCGATCGAAGGATGACGGCTGCGCCCGACGAAGGAGGCTCCGGGCCCGACATCGTCACTGCGCCACGTCGCACCGAGGAACTCGTCGGAGAACCGGGCCGGCAGGTCGATGTCGCTGACCAGCTCCCACACGCGCTGCGCCGGGGCGGCGATCGTCACCTCCACCCACGTGCCGGGCTGGTCGGCGAGACAAACTGGATCGCTCGGCCCACGACGGTAGGTGAGCGGAATGTCGCTTTCGGGCTCTGTGGCGTTGAGCATGCCGGCTCCCCAGTCAGCTGGGTTTCGATGACGGACTCAAGCTACCTGGCCTCGCTTCGAGGGTCAACCCCTGTCGCCACATGCGCTCCTAGAGCACGGGGGATCACGGCTCCCGGCCTGGCGCCGGCTGAAGCCCACCGGCCACCGCGGGAGAGCGGCAACTTTTTAAGGAAAGTTTCATCCGCTTCGGCGGGCGGCACCGGATGAACAGTGCCAGGAAGCCGGTAGTCACGTTCGACACGCAGCGTGGATTCAACTAAGCTAAAAGCAACGGTCCTGCCTTTCGGGGTCCTAACCGTCCGCGACCTGGTTTCAACGGAATCGGAAAGGACGGATGGAACAGTGGCATATAGACAAAAGCGGTTAGGTCTGAGGACCTCGCTTGTGGCCGTATTGGCGGGCAGCGTCTCGGTGCTGTTCGCGCTGGGAGGAGTAGCCAGCGCGCAGAGTACGCCGAGCGCGACGACCCCTGTGCGCGCCCAGGCGGTGCAGGCGCCCCCTCCGAGCGGTAGCAGTGGCACCACGATCGACCCTTTGCAGTACAACTGCGGTAACGCTGCGCCGAGCTGTGGCCAGGTGGGCGAGTCCTACGGTTACTACTCCGGACAAAACGTGGACCTTCTCTACAGCGAGAACTACTACTGCGACCCGGGCGTCTCCTCTGGGGCGTCCACTGGCTGCGAAGTCGGCGCCGGACCGTCGTCGGCGAACCCGACCGGCACGTCGGCGGACGGGACATCCCTCGGCAACACGACGCACAGCGACATCCTCTACATCCCGACCCCGCTTTTCGCGCCGACCCCGCCGACGCAGTGCATCGCGACCGCCACGTGCATCGACCACCCGCCCACGGTGGACTTGTCACGCCTCGGCGGCCCTTTCAGCGCTGACACCAACGTGGCCATCCCAGCTCACGACCATTTCGTGACGACCCGCAACAACGGCCTTCCCGAATGGTGGAACGTCCAGGTGGTGCCGATCAGCACCTCCGCCGCGTGGAATGCGTTCATCTCGACTGGTGAGTTGACGTCGGCTCAGATGAGCGGCGCAGCGCCGAGCAACATCTACCTGTTCTTCCAGGTGCTCCCCGGCCAGGTTCCGGCTGCTCAGTTCGCCAACCAGGGTCCTTCCACCCCGGCGGCTCCTCCTGGGCCGGCTGTGGCGACGGCGCCATCGCCGACTGCGGCGAACCAGACCGAGTCGGGCACGACTTTCAACAACTTGGTCAACGACTGTGGGGCGACAGCCCCGAACTGCCAGAACATCGGCATCAGCCACGACTGGATAGACGGCCAGGACGTGCAGGCCCTCTACACCGAGCAGTACTACTGTGGCACCGCCGCTGACGGCAAGGGCTCTGGGGCGACGAGCGGCTGCGAAGCCGGAGCGGCGTCGGCCACCGTGCCACCCGGAGTGTCGGATCAGACGTCACCGAATCAAACGGCAAACCCGCCGGTGACCAACAGCCAGATCGACCCGCTGTACATTCCGATCCCGCTGTTCGCCAACAGCTACGACCAGTGCCCGAGCGCCGTAGTGTGCATCGACCACCCTGCGACGATCGACCTGTCCAGGCTGGCCTCAGCGCTGGGAGCCCCTGCGTCGGCTTTGACGAACGTTCCTCTGCCGGGCCACGACCACCTGCTGACCACCCGTAACGGGGATCAGCCGGAATGGTGGAACGTCATAGCGATCCCCGTTACGAGCCAAGCCGGTCTCCAGGCCGTCTACAACTCCAAGAGCTACTCTGCTGTCAAGGCCCTTGAGGGCCAGCCGGGCAGCGGTATCGGCGGGGAAATCCCGACGAACGCGTTCCTTTGGTTCCAGACGCTTCCTGGCGCATCCGCCCCGACCCCCGGGCCGCTTCAGACAAGCTGCATGTCCACCCTCCCTTCGGGCACGGTGACAGGTGCGGCTGCCCTGCCGGACGGCACCGGTTATATCGAGACTGACGCCAAAGGTGACGTCGCCGTGTTCGGCGGCGCAGCCTGCTACGGCTCGCTGACCGGAACCGCTTTGAACAAGCCGATCGTCGGTATCGCAGTCGACCGGACCACGGGCGGATACTGGCTCGTCGCCTCTGACGGCGGGGTGTTCTCCTTCAACGCCCCGTTCCACGGTTCGACGGGCGGGATGCCGCTCAACAAGCCGATCGTCGGTATCACCACCGACCTCAACAGCAACGGCTACTGGCTCGTCGCCTCCGACGGTGGTGTGTTCTCCTTCAACGAACCGTTCTACGGCTCGACCGGGAACATCCAGCTGAACAAGCCGATCGTCGGCATGGGCCTCGACCGGGCGACCGGCGGCTACTGGCTCGTCGCTTCCGACGGCGGTGTGTTCTCCTTCAACGCCCCGTTCTACGGGTCGACCGGGAGCATGACGCTCAACAAGCCTATAGTCGGTATCGCCCCGGTCTCTGACGGGAGCGGCTACCGCCTGATTGCTTCCGACGGTGGCGTGTTCGACTTCAACACCCCGTTCTACGGGTCCACCGGTGGCATGACGCTCAACAAGCCGATCATCGCAGGGCTCAACGACAACTCCTACGACGGCTACTGGCTCGTCGCCTCTGACGGTGGAGTGTTCACCTTCAGTCCCCCGTCCGAAGGGATGCCCTTCTTCGGGTCCGCCGCGTAGCTCTAAATAGCCTCACCCAACCCTAGATAGACCACATCGGAATCCCGGCCGGTGACAGGCGATCCCTTCGCCTGTCACCGGCCGGTCCGGACTCTCGGGAGCCCTCGAACGTGAACCTCCAGCTGTCCCAGCGTCGCATCTCCGACCGACTATCCCCGCCGACGTCACAGCGAAAGACCTTCCGCCGAAACCTGCAGCTGGCCTTGGCGGCTCTGTGGCTGCTCGACGCCGCCTTGCAGTTCCAGCCCTACATGTTCTCCCGTGCCTTCGCTGCTGACACCATCGGCTCGACCGCCGCCGGCAACCCTTGGCTGGTTGCCTGGCCGGTCACTTTCTCCGCCGGGCTTATCGCCCACCACCCCGTCTTCTACAACGCCATCTTCGCGTCGATCCAGCTTCTCATCGCCGCCGGCATCGCGATCGGCGTGGGACGCCCTTCGATGTCCAAGCTGGCGCTCGGCGTTTCGATCGGATGGTCGCTCGGCGTCTGGTGGATGGGTGAGGGATTGGGCGGTATCCTCACCGGAGGCACCACCGTGTACATGGGGGCGCCGGGCGCGGCGGTCTTGTACACGCTCATCGCGGTCTTCGTGTGGCCGCGTGAGCGGACGGCGGCGCCGGGCTCGTCGCTGGCTACCACCAGCCCGCTCGGCAGGGCCGCCCCGATGTTGGCGTGGGCTGCCCTGTGGGCCAGCTTCGCCTACTACGCGTGGGTGCCCGCCATGCGGGCGCCGCAGGCCCTGTCGGCGATGATGTCGGGAATGGCAGGGGGAGAACCTGGCTGGATCAAGGCTATGGACGCATTTCTAGGTCGAACCCTCGCCGGGCACGGCACCGAGGTGTCTGTCGTGCTGGCAGCCCTGTTCGCGCTCGCCGGCGTCGCAGTCTTCGCGCCGCGGGCCGCGCGCGCCGGGCTGATCCTGGCCGTCGCGCTCGGCGCGCTGCTATGGGTGTCCGAGGACTTCGGAGGGATCTTCACCGGAAGCGCCACCGACCCGAACACGGGTTTGCCGCTCATGGTCCTAGCGGCGTGCTACTGGCCTGTCTCGGCCGGCCGGCGGCCAAGCACAGACAGATACACACAAAAGCCGGATATCAGGGCAGACCGGTGTTATAGGAACGGCCGGCTCTGTGCTCGGAATCCGTTTGCAATTTCCTATGCCTTTCTTTTACTATCTCTAGAGTAGTTGAAGTGCCTTCGACGTCGGGCAATCCGCAGATGCCGACGCGTTAAAGGTCAAGTGGCGCAACACGCGAGCGGTGCGCCGCACTATAGAAGCTTTGGCGGCTCCGCTAGGGAGTTGATGTTCGCTCTCGGCGACCCGTTTAAGGTCTAGGGGGTAGACAGATGAGACTTCAGCGCGCCTGGCGCCATGACAATAGGGCACTTCAGGGGATCAGCCTTTCGTCGCGACGGTTAAGGCGACCAACCCGCATCTCGGCGCTCATACTGACAGTAACTCTTGTCATCGGGCCGCTCGGTGTCTACGCGCCGACCCGGGAGGTCCTGGCAGCAACGCCAGCTACCAGTGCTGCGACCCCACCGACAGCTGTTAGACGCGTTCGTCCGCCGTCACTCGCCGCCAGCCAAGCCAAGAGCGGACCCATGGTCGCATCTGGTTCGGAAGGCTATCGGGCAGTCGCCGCTGACGGCGGGGTGTTCGACTTCGGCACCAACCGTTACCTGGGTTCACTCCCGGCGATAGGTGTGAGACCTGCGGCGCCTGTGGTGGGTGTTGCGTCGACTCCTGACGGACTCGGCTATTGGCTGGTGGGTGCTGATGGTGGGGTGTTCGCGTTCGGCGATGCCGGCTTTTACGGTTCTTTGCCGTCGGAGGGTGTGAGACCTGCGGCGCCTGTGGTGGGTGTTGCGTCGACTCCTGACGGACTCGGCTATTGGCTGGTGGGTGCTGATGGTGGGGTGTTCGCGTTCGG
>JAJZNG010000061.1 GCA_021847945.1 Actinomycetes bacterium
TCGGCCCGGACCTCTGATCGGACCGCCAGCGGATTTACTCAACGGTCGTAAGGACGCTGACACGTTCACCTTCCGGTCATCGGGTGGCCTTTTGGCCGATGGCGCAGAGCCGTAGCTGACCGCCCTGCACGCCACTGGAGCGGTCATCGAGTACGGTCCACAGGCGGCGAGCCCACAGGGAGGTCAGGTACAGCTCCAGGCAGTGGACCGCGAGCCGGTCGTACGCCTGGGCGGCGTCGACAGCGGAACCCCGTAGCAGGCCGCGTAAGACCACATCTGTTTCGTCGAGCATCTCCGTGCAGGACCGGCCCAGCCGAGAACCACTTCGAATTTGTTGTCTCCGATGTCCTTGACTGAGCGGGCGAGCGTGGTGATGCCCGAGTGCTTCAGGTGGAAGATGCCGTCCGCCGCCACGTCTTCGTCCTGAAGACTACTTTGGACTTCACGGTAGACACGCTTGGCAAGGTCGCCCCCTGCCCTCCGAGCGTTCGGTCCGAGACGTTCGGCAAGGTCTTTCGGGAAGGATCGGACCGAGACGTACATGACGTGCCTGACCACGGGGTGCTCCGTGGGGTACGGGTCCGGCATCGGCCTCTGGCTACACCTCAACGTGACGCCGCAGTTCGTTGCCCCTCACGGTTCGCTGACCGGCTCCGAAGTCGGGTCCCGACTAAGTATCAATCTGATACCATTGTCCTGTGGCAATGACACTGCGGTTATCTGAGGCGGAGCAGGAGGCGCTCCAGAGACGGGCCGTTGCCGAGGGTATATCCATGCAGGAAGCAGCCCGTCGGGCGGTCCGGGAGTACGTCGCCAGAGCCGAGCATCGAGACCGTGTTGCTCGATCCGCCGAGCGGGTGATGACTGCTCACGCTGAGGCGCTGGAGCGCCTTGGCCGCTGAACCCGGGGACTTCGAATACCTCGACGTCGAGGATCTCGTAGCGTTGGCGGCGCGCCCCCTTGGTGCCCCGCCTCCGATTCGGGATTTGGGTCTGCTCGGGTCGGCTGCAGCGCGTCCTGCTGCCAGCGCCTTCGGTGAGGTTGCCTATCCGGACATCTGGCTAAAAGCAGCGGCCCTCCTGCAGTCTCTGGTGAAGAACCACCCTCTGGTCGACGGTGACAGGCGTCTTGCATGGCTCTCGACCGCGGTTTTCCTTGAGTTGAATGGTATCGACGCCACCCGAGCCTCCAACGACGACGTCTACGACTTCGTGATGTCCGTGGCAGCCGGCGAGCTATCGGTGGAGGAGATCTCGGAAGGTCTGCGGCGGATCTTCGGATAGGCCTCAGGCCGCCCAGTCGAACACGGTCTCGCGTGTCGCAGATAGGCAAGTCCCCCTTCCGACACCAGTTTGAACCCCTACGAGAGCTCGCCTTTGCTCATGCCGCCGAAGAGGTTCGTGGGCATGCCGTCGCTTCAGCAGCAGCTCTGAGGATCCGCTCCGGTCCTCAGGTGACCTTCATACCGACTCGGAGGTCGGCGGCGGCGAGCATGTTTACAAAGCTGTCGATGCTAACCAGGGCCGCTCGAATGTGGATGTTCTCTGCGTCGGTGAAAGTGGTCTCTGTGGCGTCCCAGCCGGCGTCGTAGTTCTCGCTGCCACCAGTCAGCGTTCCCGATCTCTCCCTGTCGTTGTTTGGCCAGGTCCAGATCCGCTTTCGAGGTCCTCTGCGTCTACTTCTGGAAGGCGTGCAGCATGTACACTGTTTCGCCGATAGTGGGGACATACAACACCTGGAAGGTTCCGTCGTTGTCAGTCGCACTTCGATGGTTTGTCAGAGGTTGAGAACCAGGCGAAGGCCGTCGTCGAGCGACCTGGATTCGAGAGCGGGCAGGTCCGCAACGTGGTCGACCAGTTGATCGCGATCGACTGTGAAGAGGGCTGTCACGTTGACTACTGAAGGTTTGGGCAACAGGTCATCTGGCAGCGTCACGTTCCCCGGCTCACGACTCAGTCGAGTGTTCGATGTGACTGCGGCGACGATCACTGTATGAATTCGAGAGCGGTTGAATCGGTCGGACGAAACTACGACGGCTGGCCTGCGGTATCCCGGGGACGAACCAACTGGATCGGCGAAGTCTGTCCACCAGATCTCTCCGCGTGCTACCACTCCCAACCCCCCGAGTCAATCATGCTGCGAGCTGCCCCCGATGCTTCAGGCGCAGCCCGTTCCTTGGCGTGTTCGCCGGCTAGTTCGTTCAGTCGCTCGGTGACCGGGTCCGGGCCGATGTCTTGGAGGTACTTGGTGAGAGCTCGTGCATAGAGCTGGGAGCGGTTTACGCCAAGCTGGCGGGCCGCCTGCTCGGCCCGCCGGTAAAGGTCATCCGGTAGGGACACCGCTGTCTTCACGCCCACAGTATAACTGGTATAACGGTCGGTCGGATAGTCCTGAATGGCCGAGGTCGTATACGGTTGCGCGTGTCGCAGGTGCGCACGTCCTCCCCCATATAACGGGCCCTAATCCGGTCGCGCGCCCTCGAACGGCACCGTTAACCACGGCAGCGCTGCGTTCCTTCCCGCCCGAGCCTCCCGGCCGGTCAGCCGCCGGTGTAGCAGCCGCTATGAGCGCGTAGGGTGCGGTCATGGAACTCGAACGCGCTCTCCAATTCGCCGCGACTCGGCGCAACGCGCTGCTAACCACCCTCATGGCGGACGGCCGGCCCCAACAGTCGGTGGTCTTCTACCTCATCGACGGGGACAGGTTCACTATCTCGGTGACGAACTCTCGCGTCAAGACCCGCAACCTTCGACGTGATCCTCGGGCCGCACTTTTCATCGCCGGCGACGACCCGTTCGTCTGGGCGAGTTTCGGCGGAACGGTCGAGCTGAGCGAAGTGGCGCGCCACTCTCACGACGAGGTGGCAGACCGTCTCGTAGAGTACTACCGCAGAGCAGTCGGAGAACACGAAGACTGGTCGGCTTACCGGGCTGCCATGGTCGACGAAGGCCGCCTGATTGCCACCTTCGTGGCCACGTCGGCTACCGGCATGCTTCGCGACTGAAGCCGGGCGATGTACGCGACATAGCTACCGCAACGACTGAGAGTGAAGCGGTCTGTCGGGCGTTCGAAGTAGCTTCAGTCAAACCGGTCAGTGTCGGTCCCGCCAGGGGACGGTTGCGTTGATGCTGGACGCACCATCGGATCTGCCCTCATACATGCGAAATAAGGCCTGGGTTACGGGTGGCTACCTGACGCAGATCTGGTACCTGTCGTGCTGCGTCTCGGTCCGGAGGGCGGAGTTGACCCCGAAGAGGTGGACACCCATCTGATGGCCGTCGCGATGGTAGCCGTGACCGCTAACCATAACCGCTGAAGTGCCCCCCAACAGTCCTGGCAAGCCCGACTGACGGCGGCGGATGAGAGCAACCGGAGGACTTCGCGCAGTGATGGTGGTCGACGAAGCAACCAGCAGGGGTGAAGGTACCGTCTACGGCTGTTCGAATGCCACCATCCGCTTTCGAAGGTGTCTGGGAAGAAAAGCAAGCCCTGAAGGGCCAAACTAACAAGACTCCGGGAGCGGCAACCGGGATCACCGAAGCCGTCCAGCGGATCGTTATCGTCATTGTCTTCGTCAGAAGCTGAGGACTAGCCGAAGCCCATCCTCGATCAGGCTTTAGGCGTCGCCTATGACTGCTAGCTGTCAAGTGCCGTCTGTCAAGTGCCCGGCAGGTATCTTGTTGACGATAGGCGGGTATCCGTTGCCGGCACCGCCATCATCTTGGCCGTCGCCGGGCAGGCGTCTTCTGCGAGTGTGGATACGAGGATGTGCCGCAGTAGAGATTGAAGCAGCCTTCTGCGCCTTCCAACATAGCGACGTCCGGATAGGGACGAATGGCTCTAGTAGAAGGAACTCGGTGGGATTAGCTTGAGTGGTGTCGGAACGCCGAGACGGCGGGCTGGGAGAACGGAGGTTGGACAGTGACATCGACTGATCAGACTGTGGAGAGTCCGGCAAATGTCCTAGAGGGCAGAGCGACCAGCAAGATGTCGATTGCGATGTTCTCCGGCACTGCTGACAAGTTCATCGCGCTGGGTGCACTCGCGCAGGCGGCGGCAGCCATGGGGATGGAAGTAAACATCTATGTGACAGGCTTCGCGCTGCTTGGCTTCACCAAAGAACACCACGATCTCCCCTTCCCGTCAGAGTTCGCCGCCATGGCGCCAGCAGTTGCTCGGGGGATGGAGGCGACCAAGGTTGCTAGCTGGGAGACGATGGTCCGCCAAGCGAAGGAACTTGGAGCGAAGGTGCACGCTTGCTCGATGATGAGCGGGGTAATGGGTCTCGGCAAAGACGACTTCGGCGATCTGGTTGACGACGTGGTTGGAGCGGCAACGTTCGTCGAGTCCGCCGAAGGCGGCGAGACGTTCTTCATTTGAGTTTCGCTTTTGTTCTGAGGACCAAAGGTGCTGTTGATGTTCTAGTAGCGACTGAGAGGTATTGACATGGACGAGACGACGACACAGCATGCAACTCCGCACACCGTTGTGGACTCTCGGGGATCTTCTTGCCCGGGGCCAATCACTGATCTGACACTCGCATACCGCCGCTCGAAAGTGGGCGACATAATCGAACTGTGGGCGACCGATCCCGGAGTGAGACCCGATCTTCAAGCGTGGGCTAGGAAGACGGGCAACAAGGTTGTGTCGGTCGACGACGAAGATGGCAAGATCGTAGCGGTCCTGGAGATTGTGAAGCGCTGAGGATGGGCGAGCGGGTTGTCATCGTCGGTGGGGGTGCTGGAGGTACGATCCTTGCCAATAGTCTGGATCCGAAGCGCTTTGACGTAACGGTTCTCGCCTCTTCGCCCGTCCACCTCTTCCAGCCGGCACTCTTGTACGTCGCCTTCACGGGCGCCCACCCTCGGGCAACTCGCGACGAGCACAGGCTGCTCCGCCGCCACGTGCGGTTCGTCCAAGACGCCGCCACTAAAGTCGACTTAACAGACAAGGTGGTGACTACTTCGTCGGGTGCGCGATTCGGCTACGACGCCATCGTCGTCGCCACTGGAATGGCGCCTGATCCATCGCAGATCCCTGGCCTTGCGGAAGTCGACGCCCGCTTCGGCGACTACCATACGGATCTCGCCCAGGCGGAGAAGCTCTGGTCGAGCCTTCAGGCTTTCAATGGCGGCACTATCGCTGTGGGTCAGGCCTCGCCTATTGTCAAGTGCCCACCATCGCCCCTTGAGGGCGCTTTCTTGGCCGAGGAACTCGTCACTAGGCGTGGACTTAGGGAGAAGACCCGTATGGTCTTTTTCACCCCATACCCGCGTGCCTACCCGTCGGCTCCAATGAATGAGGTGGTAGAGCCGATCATGCGGGCTCGGGGGATCGAGATCATGGAGTTCTTCGACGTCGATCGGATCGAACCCGAGACGCGCACGATTCGCTCGATCGAAGGTGACGAGATCGTCTACGACCTTCCGATCGTCATTCCGCCGTTCGTAGGAGCTGACATTACTTATGAGCCCTGCGACGTGGTAAACGAGGACCGGTTCTTGATCACCGACAAGGAGACATTGCAGATCAAAGGTGTCGATCGCGCCTTCGCCATCGGCGACGGGTCGAACCTGCCGACCTCGAAGGCAGGAGTCGGTGCCCATCTCGAAGCCAAAGCGGTAGCGACGGCATTGGCTGGTCGCCCGGTCAGGTTCACCGGGCGGACGCACTGCCCCTTTGATGTCGGATACGGTCGGGGGACTTTCGTGATCGGCTCCTACGACGCCCCGGTCGTCAAGGCTCGTCCCAGTCGGGTCAAGCGGCTGATGAAAATGGCGTTCGAGTGGATCTACTGGATAAGCCTGAGCGGAGTAATCGAACCGGTATTCACCGTGTATTTCAAACTCACCGCGCCAAAACCAGCACCCGCATCAGGCTCAGTCCCTGACAGCAGCAGCAGTTTAACCTGAGCGATCGCCGAGCTAGCTACGGCAGTGGCGACTGGCCTACCCCGCCGGTGAGCGGGTCGTTCGAGCGAACCGGAACCAGGTCGCACGCCGGCGCCTGGTGCCCGTCGCAGAGCGTCGTGAGCTGCCGCGCTTGGATGTTCCGACCCCATGGTAGAGGGTGACCGGTCCGGCGCCGGTCGACACGCCGGCCCTGTATCCACCTCCAACGTGAACACGGGCCGCTCTCGGGCCGAGGGAAGTCCGCAGCCCGTGCTTGGTGACTCGAATTCTGACTCCCGGGACCAGCTTGAAGTACATGCCCATGCCTGATGATGCTACAGACCGGATGTGACCGTCAGTCCCGGTGGGGCTGAGGCCAAGCTGACACAGAGGAGCGTCAGACGGACGTCTTCGTGCTGGTCGTGTCCGCTGCGTTGGCTTCGGTTTCCATCAGATCCGCGACGAGGCCCTCGGAGACAGGCGTGAAGTCCCACACGTCGACGCCGACGTTGATCATCCGGCCGTGCCGGCGCCACTTGTCGTGTACGTGGCCGTGCAAAAGCCAAAGGCCTTCGTCGACAGGTCGGAACTTGTTGAAGCGGTCGGTGTCACCGCTGTCGCCCCGGTAGGGGAGATGGCACAACGTGACGAGCCGCCCGGCGACCCGCAGCTTCTGGGGACCTTGGCGTATCTCGTCGAATCCGGCTGCGAGGTACTCCTTTTCGAATTTCGCTGCCGAAGGACCGTGGCCGTACCAGCATCGGTCATGGTTGCCCGGATAGAGGATCTTCCGGCCGGCTAGCTGGCCCACAAAGCGTAAAGTCTCGTCCCTGCGACCCATCGCCACGTCGCCTAGAACGTGGACGACGTCTAGGGGACCTACGACCGCATTCCACTTCGAGACGAGCATCTCGTTCATCTCTTCGACACCGCTAAAAGGCCGTCGGCAGTAGCTGATGATGTTCTGATGCCCGAAATGGAAGTCCGAACTGAAGAATGTCGTCACGGTTCCAAGCCGAGAGAGGGCTTCGGCGAGCCAGGCCTTGCCACAAGAGCCAGTTTAACTGTCGGGCAAGGTTTTTTGCTCCTAAAGCCCGAAAGCCAGAGGGGACCGCTACCCGTGCTATTGGGAGAAGAGGCCTCCGAAGCGGCGAGTAAACGCTGTGGTCAGGTTTTGGAGGAAAGCTGCGCAGCGCGCCGGATTATCCCGAGCGCCTCGTCGAGCACGATGTCGGGGGTGATCTCCTCGACGTTCCAGGTCCCAGCGGAGCCACTGTGGCCGCCTCCGCCTCCTTGCCACATGTCGCCTTCGCTAAGGCGCACCGTGTGATGCTCTACGTCTGCGTCCAGCTGCAGGTACGGGTGGCGGTCGGGACGCGGCGCCCCGGCGATGGCCGCTTTGAGGGACATCCAAAGTGTCAGTCTCGGGGTGGAGACTCGAGCCTGTCCACCCGGGTACTCCTCGACGAGGCCGTCTCCGCCGGCAGCTTTGAGCTGATCGGCTACCGCTTGCATCGCCGGGCGTGCCACGTCGACGCACATCCTCTTGAACGAATCTAAGAAGTTGCTCCTAGCCTGGGAGAGCAACTCCGCTTCGGCTTGGGAAGCTTCGCTCTCCCGGTTGAGCTCGGCAAGGATCGAACTGATCTCCTCAAGTACGTGGCCTTGCTCTTGGGATCCCGACCTGGAAACGGATACGAACGCATCGGCGGCTGCGTCTGCCGGGTTGTCTAACGATACGTGCGTTGATTCGGACAGAGCTCCCATGGGAACCCCCTATCTGACCCCGACAAGCGAGGACTCTCGGCCCACATGGACCTGTTCCTATTCTACAGCACTCGTGTTCTACAGCACTCTTGGTGTAGCGAAGGTTTCGGATATGAGCCGTACAGGACTGCGCACAGCGAGTGGCTCGCGGCGACGCAAAACCGCCGAGATCCCATCAAGGCAAGATCAGGACGACAACATGGTAAGGTATCAAACGTTGGCTCCTGCCGGGGCCTCTAACGCGTCGAAACGACGCCAAGACTGCGAGCCTAGTAATGGCCGATACATCGTCGGATCACTTGGAAGTCGGCCCTGCCGCCATTCCCGAGCGCCTGTGTGGGAGGTGCCGCTGCCTGTTCAAGGGAGATCCGAACCTGTATTTCCAGACCGATTGGGCGTTGTGCCCCAACTGCGAAACCATCCTGTTGCCGGGGCGCTGAACCTCGACCGTGCCCGGATCGCCTTTCAGGCGGTCCCGTTGTAGGCGACCGAAATGCGAATCCCCGTGGTGGGCGCGGACGCGTTCGACGCTCCTATGAGTCCTGGTTCGGCCGGCAGGCCGGGCCCCTTCGGACTGACAGCGTCGGCCTCGTAAACGCCGTCGAGATGCCACTTGGTTTGCGAGTCGATGTACAGCGCGCCGCAGATGCGCTGCGTCTCGTAGGCGACCAGAGCCCGGTGGACGTCCCGGGCTGACGCGCGCAGTCCGGTCTCCTCGCCGAGCGCCACGGCTTGCAGTGTCCGCTGCGACCAGGTCACTCCCAGCTTCAAGGCAAGGTCGTCCACGTCAGGAGAACCAGCCCCAGACGGGACCCTCCTCGTGGTGCTCTCGACGAGTGGGCCGTCGGTCGTGAAGGTGATCGACACGCCGGGCAGGTAGGTGAACCGTCCGGCGCCGCGGGCCTGCGGACCTGCGAGGGGCTCTTCGGGGGCAGAGGGCTCCGCCGCGGCGTCAACACGGCGTTCGCCTGCTTCGCCGGTAGCGAAAGAGCCGGTAGCGTAAGAGAAGGAGATCTCGACGGGTCCGTTGCCCTGATCGGAGGTTGGGCCCGCGGATGGCCCTAGCGGGGCATGGGAATGAAAGAGGCGTTCCCCGTCGAAGCGGAGCCACTCTCCGATCTCGTGGATCGCGTTGAGAACGAGGTTCTCTAGGGTGTACCGCCCCGCTACTGCGAGAAGCTCGACGTCACCCGCGCCGTCGTTTGCCATCTGGGCAACCGTCGCGCAGGCCTCGCTGCTCTGCCAGTTCCAAGAGTGATGCTGCGAGCTGACGGTTGGCCACAGGTCGGAGTCCGGGCCGGTCATCGTCACTTCGAGCCACAGGGGCGGGCCCCAGTACTTCAAGCCGACGTCGCCGAGTCGCACGTCGATGCGGTCGAGCAGCGTCGCCCAGCGGGAAGGGTCCCATCCGTCTTCGAGACCGGCAGCGGTTTCCTCGGAGGGGGGCCCTCCGACCGGCATCCCTGAAGGGATCGCAACGTCGTTGCGAGTTTGCACGAAAACCCCTGTCTGCTCCGCGAAGCGGGCTTGTCCGCTCGAACTGAGCTACCTCATGGTACCGGCTAGACGTCGGGTAGCCAGGAAGCTGCGATCGCAGCGACCTCGGCGTCGCGGTTCCGCAAGGAGTGGTCCGCTCCGGCAATCCAGACGTGGTCGACCGGACCGGTAATCGACACGGTGGCCGCCTCCAGCTCGGACGGGGATCCGAAAGCGTCGCGGTCGCCGCTGATGAAAAGGCAGGGGACGTCGATCTGTCCGAAGTGCTCGGTTCGCAGGCGTTCAGGTCGGCCCGGCGGGTGCAGCGGGTAGCTCACGAGGAGCAGGCCTGCGCAAGGCAGCCCCAAGGCGACGCTGAGAGAGCAAATCCTGCCTCCCATGGACCTTCCGCCGAGGATAAGCCGCTCAGGCCCGACGTTCAGCTCATCGGCTAAGCCGCCCGCTGCTTCGCGGACGGCCTCGATCAGGACCGCCGGCCGGTCCGGCGCTCGTCGGCCGGCCAGGCGGTAGGGAAAATCGATTCGCAGCACCGGGACGCCCCTCGCTTCGAGCGCGGAGTCGACCGCGCACAGGGTCGGGTGCTCCCGCCCGGAGCCGGCGCCCGGTGTCAGGAGCGCGCCGGCCGGTTTGAACGGCAGGAGTTTCAGTGTCACCGGGCGCGGAATCTACCTTCACCAGCGGCGAGACCGCCAGCGACGGAGGAGTAGCGAGACCGCCGGCGGCGGAGGAGTAGCGAGACCGCCGGCGGCGAAGGAGTAGTTTGTCAAGGTGACGAAACCGCAGGTTGCCATCCCCCAATCCGATCCTCCCACCGACTTGCAGATAGAAGACCTCGTGGTCGGGGAGGGGGCCGAAGTGGCTGCGGGAAGCGACGTGTCGGTCCACTACGTGGGTGTTGCCTGGTCGACGGGAGCCCAGTTCGACGCGTCGTGGGATCGGGATGAGACCTTCGAGTTCCGGCTCGGAGCAGGCCAGGTGATCCAAGGGTGGGATCAGGGTGTCGTAGGTATGAAGGTCGGCGGTCGGAGAAGGCTGACGATCCCGGCGCACTTGGGCTACGGCCGGCATGGAGCTGGCGGCGTGATCAAGGGGGGAGAGACACTCGTGTTCGTAGTCGACCTCGTTGGTGCTCGCTGAGATGTCGGATCAGCCGGAAAGACTTTCCGTTCAGCCTGATGACCCCAGTCAACTTGATGACCCCAGCAGCCGCGAGGGAGACGAGGAACAGCCGGTGGCCGGTTTCGCCGGCCTCGAACTGCGCCCGGAGCTAACAGCCGCCCTCGCGGAGCTGGGCTACGAGGAGCCGACGCCCATACAGCTAGCGGCGATCCCGGTCCTTCTCGACGGCCGAGACCTTCTCGGCCAGGCGGCTACAGGCACCGGCAAGACGGCCGCTTTCGCCCTTCCGATACTCGAGCGGCTCGGCACCGGCAAGCGTCGCAGGGAGCCGATGGCGCTCGTATTGGTGCCGACACGCGAACTGGCGATACAGGTGTCTCAGGCCGTCCACCGCTACGGTAGGCGGCTAGGGGTGAAAGTCCTGCCGATCTACGGCGGGCAGCCGATCGGCCGTCAACTCCGGGATCTCGACGCTGGAGTCGACGTCGTGGTCGCCACTCCCGGCCGGGCAGTCGACCACATCAACCGCGGCACCCTGCGGCTCGGCTCAGTAGAAGTGGTCGTACTGGACGAAGCAGACGAGATGCTCGACATGGGCTTCGCCGAGGACCTCGAAGCGGTCTTCTCCCAGACACCCGCCGAGAGCCGTCAGACGGTGCTCTTCTCCGCGACGATGCCCAACAGGATCGACGCGATAGCCCGACGGCATCTGAGGGACCCTGCGAGGATCCGAATTGCCGACGACACCTCCCAGGGAGCCGAAGGCGAGCGGGTACGCCACAGCGCTTACCTTGTGCAGCGCGCCCACAAAGCGGCAGCTCTCGGCAGGATCCTCGACGCCGAGTCACCCACGGCCGCCCTGGTGTTCTGTCGGACCAGGGAGATCGTCGACAATCTCACCGAGACGTTGGCGGGCAGAGGATACCGAGCGGAGGCGCTGCACGGAGGGATGAGCCAGGAGCAACGCGACCGGGTCATGGGCCGTCTGCGTTCCTCCACGGCGGACCTGATCGTCGCTACTGACGTCGCAGCGCGAGGCCTCGACATCGAGCAGTTGACCCACGTCGTGAACTTCGACGTTCCGTCCTCGGTGGAATCCTACGTCCACCGCATGGGCCGAGTCGGCCGTGCCGGGCGTGAGGGCGTGGCGATAACCCTCGCAGAGCCGCGCGAGCACCGCATGCTAAAGCTGATCGAGAAGGCGACCAAACGCCGGATCAGTATAGAGAAGGTACCCACGGTCGCCGACTTGAGGGCCCGCCGCTTGGACATGACTCTGGCGGCTATCAGAGAGGCGATCCTTGGCGAGGACCTCGACCACTTCCGGGTGGTCGTGGAGTCCCTGTCCGACGAGTTCGATCTGGTAGAGGTTGCGCTCGGTGCTGTCAAGCTCGCCCACTCGGCGACCGCCGGATCCGGCGAGGACGACCAAGACATACCGGAGGTGCGCCTACCTTCAGGGGGTCAACCGGCTGGCGGAGGCAAGCGAGAGTTCACTAAGACCAGGTCTGAGCGTCCGCGGAGCGCGCCGTCGGGCGGCGCGACCCGCCTCTACGTCGGGGTCGGCCGCGACGCAGGCATAAGGCCCCAGGACCTAGTGGGAGCGATAGCCGGTGAGACAAGCTTGAGCGGCCGCGACGTAGGGGCTATCGAGATATCAGCGCGGTTCTCGCTAGTGGAGGTTCCCGAGTCAGCTGCCGACGAGGTGATCGAAGCCCTCCGGGGTACCAAGATCCGCGGGCAGCGCGCCACCGTTAGAAGGGAGCGTTTCTAGGCGTTAGTTGTTGTCTGCCCGCTCCGGCGGAGTTGCGACTCTAGATGGTGCGTTAGCGGAACGCCTACGGCTGCCATCGCAAGCGTCGTCTCCAAGACGCCGTCTTTAAGCCTCAGCGTTCGCTCGACTGCGTCCACCGCTTTGGCCGTAGACGAAAAGGCAACGCTGGAGGAGGCGACCTTAACGTCGACGACGTCACCGCTGTGAACTACGACGCCCTCGTCTACCTCCACGACGCCGGTGGGCTGGGCGACCACCATTTCGACCCTGCCGTCGCCCAACGAACGCAGGTACCCGGTTTCGGCGTGCAACGGCCGGCCGTCGCGGGCGTCGGTGGTCCTCTGGTTGTAGACCAGGAACGCCTTGCCTGTGGAGGCGAAAGAGATCGTCTCCTCGTAGTCGAAATCCTCCGTGGTCGGGTAGCTGCCGTGCCCACGTCCGGACCATTCGCCGATCAGCGCGCCAAGAGGTCCCAAAGTAGGTTTAGGCTCGGAATCGTTCACCGAAGCGACCCTAGCGCCTCCAGCCAGGCCAGGTCAGCTAGGCGGGGCGCCGGCTTGCAGCGAAGTGAGCTTCGTCCCGCCCGCTGGAGTTGGACGGGACGAGTGGCTTTTCGGCGTCCTGCGGCGCAGGTAGAAGCTTATGGCCGTCGCCAGGTAGACGAGGTAGACGACGAGTTGCAGCACCGTCGGGCGGTCGGCGTAACCGAAGAACGTGTGGAATATGTCGCCGAGCGTGCTGCTCTCGGCGAGAGCGCCGGACGTGTTCCACAGTGGGTGGGTGAGCACAGGCAGCCAGCCGAGCTGCTGTAGGTTCTCGACTGCGTCCACCAAGATGCCCGCTGCGAACACCATGAGCAGGGCGCCGATCACCGTGAAGAAAAGTCCGAGGTTCAGTTTGCGTCCCATCCGGTAGACGCTCCACGACACCGCCATGGACGCGGCCAGGCCGGCTACGCCACCTGCTATGACCCCACGTCCCGACGAGGCGAAGACGATCGCCAAGGTGAAGACCATGGTCTCCAGGCCTTCCCTGCCGACCGCCTGGAAGCTGAGCAGTCCCAGACCCCATCTGGCTTTGCCGTCGAGGGCCGCTTCAGTCTTCGCCCGGAGGGTCTTGGCGAGGGTCCGTGAATGACTCCTCATCCAAAACGTCATGTAGGTGAGCACGACAGCTGCGAGCAGGAAAGTAAAAGTCTCGAAGATCGTCTGTGTCCGTGAACCAGCGTAGGTCTTCAGGGTCGCGTAGGCAGCGATACCGCCGCCGAGGACCAAGATCATCGCTGCGGCGACCCCGGCGAACACATCGCGGAAGTGACGGCGCTGCCCTATCTGCGCCAGGTAGGACAGGAGGATGGCCACGATCATGCCCCCCTCGATACCCTCCCTGAGGAATATGACGAACGTGGCGAGCACAGATTTAGGTTACCCTAACTATCTCCTATAGGCAAGGCTGATATTGCGCAGTGGGCGGAGTCGGTCGCAACGGGTTAGCATCGCGATAGGTAGTCGACGAGAGCCAAGCCTTTACGGGCCGGCAGGGTGGGAGGTTTTGAAGCGCATGCATACCCGTGTCAGTGAGATGCTCGGTGTAGAGTTCCCGATCATGGCTTTCAGCCACTGCCGCGACGTCGTCGCTGCTGTCACCAACGCCGGGGGTTTCGGGGTTCTCGGGGCGGTGGCGCACACCCCGAGGAGCCTCGAAACCGATCTGGCCTGGATCGACGACCAGGTCAAGGGCAAGCCGTACGGTGTCGACCTTCTCCTGCCGTCGAAGTACGACCCGAACGCGCCTGGCCAAGCCCTCGACAGGGAGACGGTCCGTGCGTTGCTCCCAGCTGAGGCGCAACGCTTCGTCGACGAGATCCTCGCTCGCTACGAAGTTCCGCCACTGGCTGCGGGGGCAGACGAAGCCGTCGGACGCATGAGCGTGACCCCCGAAGGTGTCACCAGCCTCCTCGACGTGGCCTTCTCCCATCCCATCAGGTTGTTCGCCAGTGCCCTGGGCGCTCCCGGCCAGGACATCATCGAGCGGGCGCATTCCCACGGAGCGGTTGTGGCCGCGCTGGCAGGCAAAGCTGAGCACGCTCTCCGCCACAACGCCCAAGGCGTCGACCTGATCGTGGCGCAGGGGACCGAAGCCGGCGGCCACACCGGGACGATCTCGACAATGGTGCTAGTCCCCGAAGTAGTCGACGCCGTCGCACCCACCCCGGTCCTCGCAGCGGGTGGCATAGCGAGCGGAAGGCAGATGGCAGCGGCGATGGCCCTCGGAGCGGAGGGGGTGTGGTGTGGGTCGGTGTGGTTGACCACCGCCGAAGCCGAGACAGACCCATCCGTGAAGAAGAAGTTTCTCGCGGCTTCTTCGAGCGACACCGTCCGGTCGCGTTCGATCACCGGTAAGCCGGCCCGGATGCTCAAAAGCGCCTGGACGGACGAGTGGGAGAGCCCGCAAGCTCCCTCGGCGTTGCCGATGCCGCTGCAGACGCTGCTCGTCACGCCCTCCCAACAGCGGATCAACCGCAACGCGACGCTTGAGGGAAGTGGGGCTCACAAGCTCGCCACCTACTTCGTCGGCCAGGTCGTCGGGTCGATGAACACGGTCAAGCCCGCCCGTCAGGTCGTGCTGGAGATGGTCGAGGAGTACACCGACGTGGTGGCACGTTTCGCCGAGCAGGTCCACGCCTAGGCGACAGGCGCGAACCTAGCTAAAACGCAAAGGCGCCCCGGGGCAACAGCTCGGCTAAACGGAAATACCCCAGGGGGTATGGGTGTTGAACATTGCGTGAAGCTTGAGAAGCTTCGACACTCATACGAAGACAGGAGCCCCATGAACACCTTCGAGACCACCGTTGAGCGCCCCTTGGAGCAGGTGGAACCAGATGTCAGAGCAGCCCTGGCGGCGGAAGGCTTTGGTGTGCTCACCGAGATAGACGTCGCTGCGACCCTTAAGGCGAAGCTCGGCGTCGAAAGGTCCCCCCTTCGAATTCTCGGGGCTTGCAACCCGACCCTCGTAAACGAGGCTTTAAAGGTAAACCCCTCTGTCAGTCTCCTCCTGCCGTGCAACGTCGTGTTGGAGGCGACTCCCACTGGCACGAGAGTTTCAGTGGTCGACCCGGCCGAACTGCTGAGCGGTCCAGAGCTGGCTGAGCTGGCTGCAGACGCGACAGCCAGACTGCAAAAGGTGATCAGGACGATCTCCTGAACTAGATCGTATGCAAAAATCCCCCGTAGCCCTTGTAGGGTGGCCGCTATGGCTCTAATGTGTATACGCGATGGTCGTGGGGGTGGTTGCGCTCGAAGACAGTGACGGCGTCGCCAAAAGCGCGGCCGAGCGTGCCTACGATTCAGCGAGGGCAGCGATAGCCTCGGGGCGTTACCCGAGTGGTTCGGCCCTACGCGAGGAAGAGCTCGCCGAGGCTGCCGGTGTCAGCCGGACCCCGGTCCGCGAAGCGCTGCGCAGACTGGCCGCCGAGGGACTCGTCGAGCTCACTTCCCGCAGGGGAGCGCGGGTAGCCACATGGAACGCAGAGGACGTGGAGGAGATATTCGCGTTGCGAGCCGACCTTGAGGGCCACGCCGCCCGGCTCGCAGCCAAGCGCGCTACCGAGGTTGAGTGCGACCGCCTCCGAACGCTCTGCGGCGACATGGAGAAGGCCCTGGGCGAGCGACCGGCGGACTGGCTGGACCGTGTCAATCGGGCCAACTCCGGCTTTCACCGTGGCGTGCTGGACGCCAGCGCGAACATGAGGCTTGTGTCCATGGTCGGGTTCGTCACCGAGCGGACGTTGGTTGAGAGGACCTTTCACCTCTACGACACGGCCGAGTTGTACCGCAGCGTCCGTCACCACCGTGAAGTCACAGACGCGATCGCCGCCGGAGACTCCGACTGGGCGGAAGCGGCTATGAGAGTGCACATCTACGCCGGCCGTGACGCGGCTCGCAAAGGCCTTCGATGAACACAGGCGAAGCCTCGCCGGCGCCAGACGGCTTCCCGGCTTCAAAAGCGGCCACTGCTCCTCTCGAAGGTATACGGGTGGTCGAGTGCGGCACTTTGATAGCGGGACCGTTCTGCGGTCAGCTACTAGGCGACTTCGGCGCCGAGGTCGTCAAAGTCGAAGATCCAGGTGTCGGAGACCCGATGCGCGAGTGGGGTCAGGTCAAGTCGCAGGGTCTGTCGCTTCACTGGCCGATAATCGCCCGGAACAAGAAGTCGGTGACTGCCGACTTGCGTCGCAGGGAGGGGCAGGTCCTCTTGCGACGGCTCGTTGAGAAGGCGGACGTCTTGGTGGAGAACTTCCGCCCCGGCACACTGGAGAAGTGGGTCTTAGGCCCAGACGAGCTCATGTCGGTCAACCCGCGGCTTGTCATCACCAGGGTCAGTGGATACGGCCAGAGCGGCCCGTACTCTCCTCGTGCGGGTTTCGGCTCGATAGGCGAGGCGATGGGCGGTCTGCGTTACCTGTCCGGCGAGCCGGACAGGCCGCCCTCCCGGGTGGGTATCTCCCTCGGGGATTCGCTCGCTGCCACTTTCGCCGCTTTGGGCACAGTGCTGGCGCTCAGGGCGAGAGACAGGAGCGGCGAAGGACAGGTGGTGGACTCCGCCATCTACGAGGCGGTCCTCGCTTTGATGGAGGCGGTGCTTCCGGAATGGGAGCTAGCCTCCTACCAACGCCAGCGGACCGGCTCGGTGCTGCCCGGTGCCGCTCCGTCGAACGTGTACCCGACGGCGGACGGCGACGAGGTGCTGATAGCCGCCAACCGCGACACGGTGTTCGTCCGTCTAGCGGACGTCATGGGGGACCCGGGTCTGGCCTCAGACGAGCGTTTCGCGACCAACGACGCCCGCAGCGCCAACCAAGAAGTGCTCGACTCGATCGTGGCGGCGTGGTCGCGGAAGATTCCTGCAGAAGAGCTCTTGCAACTCCTACACGTCGCCGGAGTCCCGGCCGGGAGGGTCTACCAAGCCAAGGACATGTTGGCTGATCCTCACTTCGCGGCACGAGAGGCCATCGTGCGGCTAGTGCATCCGATCCTCGGCGACTTCCCCGTGCAGAATGTGGCACCGAAACTGTCAGCAACGCCCGGGTCGGTGCGCTCGCTCGGCCCCGATCTCGGGGCCGACAACGACACGGTCTATCGGGAATGGCTCGGAATTAGCGACGAGGAGATAGCCTCGTTGCGCGCAGATGGAGTGATCTGACACAGCTATCACTCGAGAGGCGAGCCCTAAGAACGGTGGGACACACCAAACGTCACGTTGAAAGCGACGCCAAAGGAGATGGTCGAATGACATACAGGCTGGGGGTGGACGTCGGTGGAACCTTCACCGACGTGCTGCTGATAGAGGAAACCACTGGTGAGACGTTCCGGGTGAAGACACCGTCGACCCCACACGACCAGTCGGAGGGCGTTCTAGAAGGGATACGAAAGGTCTGCGCGCTTGGAGGTATCTCCCCGTCGGCGATCGACCATCTCCTCCACGGTACGACGGTTGCCACCAACGCGATATTGGAGGGCAAGGGATCGAAGGTCGGGCTGGTCACCACCGACGGTTTCCGCCAGGTTCTCCAAGTGGCCCGCTCTTTCGTTCCCGGGGGCTTGGCGGGCTGGATAACCTGGCCCAAGCCGACACCGCTCGCACACCTCGAAGACACCGTCGAGATCCCCGAGCGGGTCGACACCCGCGGCAACGTGCTGCGCCCGCTCGACGAGGAGGCGACCAGGCGTGCGCTGCAACACCTCGCCAGCCGTCAGGTGGAGGCGATAACGGTAGCTTTGGTGAACTCGTTCGCCAACTCCGACCACGAGCGGCGCGTCGGGGAGATCATCTCCGAGATCATGCCGGACGTGCCGGTGTCTTTGAGCTGCGACATCCTGCCGGAGATCAGGGAGTACGAAAGGACGATAACTACCGTTGCTAACAGCTATGTGAGCCCGGTGGTTGGTCGCTACCTTCGGTCCCTCGAAGACCAACTCCTACACGGCGGTCTCGGAGCGAAGCTACGGGTCCTTAGAAGCGACGGCGGCCTCGCCGGCGTCGCGACGGCCAGCGAAGCGCCCGTGAGCCTTTTGATGTCAGGTCCAGCTGGTGGCGTCGCAGGCGCGGTTTGGGCGGCGGCCCAGGCGGGCTACACCAACCTACTGACGTTCGACATGGGGGGTACCTCGACTGACGTCGCTTTGGTGCAGGCAGGCAAACCTCGTATCGGCCGGGAGACGACGGTAGGGGACCTGACCGTTCGAGCCAGTTCCGTCGACGTGCGAACGGTTGGAGCGGGAGGGGGATCCATCGCGCATGTTCCCCAGCTCACCAAAGCCCTTCGTGTCGGCCCGCAGTCCGCCGGCGCTGAGCCGGGACCCGCCTGCTACGCGAAAGGGGGTGTCGAGCCGACGGTAACAGACGCGAACGTGGTGCTCGGCTATCTACCTCCGGCGCTCATAGGTGGCGAGATGACCCTCGACGCGGCGGCAGCCGAAGCTGCCGTGGCTGGTATCGCCGACGCTATGGGTCTTCCCGACGCGAAGACCGCTGCTGCGGGCATCGTCGACATCGTCAACGAGAACATGTTCGGCGCGCTGCGCCTCGTGTCGGTCCAGCAGGGATACGACCCGAGAGACTTCGCCTTGGTGGCTTTCGGTGGTGCAGGCCCGCTGCACGCCAACGCGCTAGGCAAGCTGATGGGGTCTTGGCCGGTTATCGTCCCGCCGTCGCCGGGTGTCCTGTGCGCCTACGGGGACGCGACCACCAGCCTGCGAAACGAGTCGGCCCGCACGTTCATCCGCCGGTTCAACGAGACCAGCGACGGCGAAGTCACGGCACTCCTCGCAACGCTCGCAACCGAAGCCCAGTCCGCTCTAGACGCCGAGGGCGTCGAGCGCTCGGCTCAAACAGTGTCATGGCAGGTAGACGTGCGCTACATGGGGCAAGGTTTCGAAGTGCCAGTCGACGTCGATGCCTCCCAGGTGGGGGACGGGCTTCTAGCCTCGGTGGCGAGCCGGTTCGACGCAGAGCACGAGCGGCTGTTCATGTTCGCTTTGGACACCGAGCACGAGGTGGTGAACTTGCGGGCGGTGGCGCAAGCCCGAGCCGCGCATGTCAAAGCCCCCACGCTTAGCGTAGGGGGACCCGACCCCGCGGGAGCGCGAACCGCCACCACCACCGTGTGGGTGCAGGGCCACGAGCAGCAGGCGGGACTCTACGACAGGTCACTTCTAAAGGCCGGCAACGTAGTGGCAGGCCCGGCTGTCATTGTGGAGATGGACTCGACGACCCTCGTCCTGCCCGGCCACGCAGCGACGGTTGACGCGATAGGCAACCTGCTGATCCGACCGGTAGAGCCTGGAACGCTCGACGCAGACAAGCATCTGTCAACCCAAACCGAAGCTCACCAAGGAGACCGCTGAGCATGGCAACGATCCTCACTTCGAAGCCACCGGCCAAAGCCGAGTCGGTGGACCCGGTCACCGTCGATATCATAGAAAACGCCCTCCGCAACGCCAGAGCCGAGATGGACGCGGTGCTGTTCCGTACTGCCATGTCACCGGGCATTCGCGAGCAGCACGACGAGTTCCCCCTCATCGCGAACCCTGAAGGGCTGATGGTGGTAGGCCAGTTCGGCCTTTCGATACCCGCGTTTCTCGACGGCTTCAACGGGACCGTCGAAGAGGGCGACATCTTGTTCACCTCCGACCCTTACGCGTGTGGGGGTGCTATAAGCCACGCGAACGACTGGCTCATACTGCTGCCCATCTACGTAGACGGTGCGGTCGTAGGATGGGCAGCGCAGTTCGGTCACATGACCGACGTCGGCGGGAAAGTACCGGGTTCACTGCCAACTGACGCGACGAGCATCTTCGAGGAGGGCGTCCTCGTGCCGCCCGTCAAGCTGTACCGCAAAGGGGAGCTCAACTCGGAAGTCTTGAACTTGATCTTAAACCAGGTTCGGATGAAGGACTGGAACCGCTCGGACCTAAACGCTCTCGTCGCCGCGTGCCGTAACGCCGGCCGGCGGATACAGGAGCTTTGCGCACGCTTCGGCACTGACATGTACCTCGCCACCCTCGACATGCTCCTTCAGCGCAACTACGACGCCATGAAAACACTGATCGAGACGACCATCCCCGCCGACGAAGTCCTCGACTTCACCGACTACGTCTGCGACGACGGTATGGGATTTGGGCCGTACAAGATCCACTGCTCCATGTGGCGCGAGGACGGCAAGCTGATATTAGACTTCGCCGGCACCGACCCCCAGTCGGCCGGCTCCATCAACTACTACCTGAACGAGAGCCTGTACAAGATGTTCTTCGGGACGTACATGATCTCGGTGTTCGACCCGCAGATTCTCTGGAACGACGGTTTTTATCCGCTGGTCGACGTGCGCATACCCGAAGGCTGCCTTCTAAAGCCCCGCTACCCGGCGGCGCTGTCATGTCGGACTCACGGCCTCGGGCGGATCTTCGACATGCTGACCGGTCTGCTCGGCCAGCGCCAACCCGAGTTCCTGTGCGCGGCGGGGTTCTCGTCGTCGCCGCATCTGATGTACTCGGGTTACTACAGCCAAGGCGAGCGGGCGGGGGAGTGGTTCCAGCTGTATCAGATCGGCTTCGGTGGGATCCCGGGACGGCCGTTCGGGGACGGTCCGGACGGTTACTCGCTGTGGCCTAGCTTCACCAACGTCCCTAACGAGTTCCTCGAATCGTACTTCCCCCTCGTCATCGAACGCTACGAGACCGTCGCCGATTCCGGCGGGCCGGGCTTTTACAGGGGAGGCAACGGGATCGACGTCGCCTACCGCTTCTTGGAGGCGGGACAGGTGTCCATCCACGACGACCGCTGGTTCACATACCCGTGGGGTGTCAACGGCGGCCTGCCGGGAGGGCGGAGCCGGAAATGGATCGAACGCGCGGACGGCACCAAAGAGACGCTCCCCTCCAAGTGTGACCGGGTGCATGTCGCCAGGGGTGACCTTTTGCACTACGTAACCTGGGGTGGTGGCGGCTGGGGTGACCCCTACGACAGGGACCCGAGCCTCGTCGCAAAAGAAGTGGAGCAAGGCCTCGTCAGCGCGCAAGGCGCTCTGCGCTACGGGGTGGTGCTCGACTCGCACGGTGGCGTCGACACCGAAGCGACCGTCGCCCTGCGGGAAAGGCTCCGTGGGGAGAGGGGACCGGTCAAGCTGTTCGACAGGGGCTTCGACACGATAGAAGAGCTGCGGGAGCGCTGCCTGGCGGAGACCGGGCTTCCCGCCCCGCAGCCCCCGCCGACCCCGGCGGCAGCCGCCCGGTGAGCGGGCAGGCCAGCACCGGGCAGGCCAGCACCCGGCAGGCCAGCATCGGGCTGGCCGGGGACTACGCCGCCGCCGGGTTCGCGTCTCGCATCGGGTGGGGGTCCTCCCCGGCGCTCGTCGTCGTCGACGCGGCTGTCGCTTACAGCGACCCGTCCTCGCCTTTGTACCTTGCCGGCGCGGACGCCGCCCTGGACGCCATGGCAGACCTCGTCGCCGCAGCACGAGAGGGCGGGCGGCCGGTGGTGTTCACCACGGTGCGACTGGAGGCCGGCGGGTGGGAAGCCAGGCACTTCGTGGCGAAAGTCCCGGCGCTCAAAGTTTTCGACCCTGCCAACCCGCTTTGCGGGTGGCCGGAGCGGATCGCCCCCACCCCCTCCGACAGGGTGGTCGTGAAGCACTTCGCGAGCGCCTTCTTCGGGACCGACCTGGCGTCCGGTCTTACAGCCGGCGGCGTCGACACGGTGGTCGTAGCAGGATTCTCCACCAGCGGATGCGTGAGAGCTACCGCCGTCGACGCTCTCCAGCACGGCTTTCGACCAATGGTCGTCGAGCAGGCCGTCGCCGACCGGGACCCCGGCCCTCACCGGGCGAACCTTTTCGACCTCGACGCCAAGTACGCCGACGTGGTCGACCTCGCCGAAGCGGTCAAGCACCTCGGGACCGGCCTAGGAGGATTCTGATCGGCGAATGCCCAATCTGATCGTCGAATGCCCAGTCAAAGGAGGCACGCGGACATGCCCGTGAACATCGTAGAGGTCGCACCCCGCGACGGCCTGCAGAACGACCCGGCCGACTTGCCGGCGTCGGTGAAGGCGGAGCTGGTGCGACGCTGCGTCGCGGCGGGCGCCCGGCGCCTGGAAGTGGCGAGCTTCGTCAGCCCGAAGGCAGTGCCAAAGATGGCCGACGCCGAAGAGGTGCTGGACGATCTTCGCAGCGGCGACCCGCTCGCAGCGTCGCTGATCGGGCTGGTGGTCAACGAGAGGGGTGTGAGCCGTGCGCTTCGCGCCGGCGTGGACGAACTGAACGCGGTAGTGGTGGTAACGGACACTTTCAGCAGGGCGAACCAGTCGACCACCACGGCTGAGAGCATCGCGGCGCTGGGTGACCTGATCGGCGCCGCCCGCAGCGCAGGCCTTCCTATAAGCGTGACGTTGTCAGCGGCGTTCGGATGCCCTTTCGAGGGTGAAGTCCCCCTCGGCCGGCTCCTCGACGTCGCCGGGCAGGTGGCGGCGGCCGGTCCCGATGAGATAGCCGTCGCTGACACTATCGGCGCGGCCGTGCCAGTAGACGTAAAGGAGCGGATCGGCGCTCTCAGGAGCGTCACCGGGAACACAGCCTTACGAGCCCATTTCCACGACACGCGCAACACTGGCGTCGCGAACGGGTTCGCCGCCTACGAGGCGGGGGTCGACACTCTCGACGCGAGTCTCGGCGGGGCCGGCGGCTGCCCGTTCGCCCCCGGGGCGACAGGTAACGTCGCCACCGAGGACCTCGTCTACCTCTTCGAGCGCAGCGGCGTCGCAACGTCCATGTCACTCGCCGAGGTGATCAGCAACTCCCGGTGGCTAGCCGGCGAGCTCGGCCATCCGCTGCCGGCGATGCTCAGCCGTGCCGGGCCGTTCCCCAAGGCTGCGGCTTAGCCGGCTGGCGCTTCAGAGGTCCGAGCCCCCGGACACGCCAGCCGGCCCCCCGACGTCGGGGCCGAGGTGCACGACCCGGCTGTCGGTGACGGCGAAGCGCGGGTCGTGAGTCGCGACTACCACCGCCACGCCGGGACTGACCAGCCCAGCGAGGAGCGAGACAGTGTCAGCCGCGGAGGCAGCGTCGAGGTGCGCGGTCGGTTCGTCCGCGAGCACCAGGCGAGGTCGTGCGCCGACCGCACGCGCTATCGCCACCCGCTGGCGTTGGCCTCCCGACATTCTCCCCGGGCGCCGTCGGGAGTGGCCGGCCATGCCGAGAGCGTCGAGGGCTTCGAACGCCCGCAGCCGAGCCGCGCCCGGCTTCCAGCCTGCCAGGCGCAGGGGCAGAGCGACGTTCTCCCACGCCGACAGCGAAGGTATCAGGTGAAACGACTGAAACACTATGCCGACGCTCCTGCGGTATTCGAGCAGTTCGCTCCCCCGTAAACCGGCCATGTCGTGCCCCCACGCCGTAAGCGTCCCCGCTTGCGGTCGCAAAAGACCCGCGAACGCCGACAGGAGAGTGGTCTTACCCGATCCGCTCGCCCCGAAAAGGAGCGTGACGTGTCCCACCGGCACGTCGAGGTCGAAGCCCGACAGGACCGGCTGCAGCTCCGAGCGGTAGCCGACGCTGAGCCCCCGGGCGCAGATGCCAGCCTCGCCCGGGTGAGTCACCTGCCCGCCCCGAAAGCTTCCGCTGGGTCAACCCTCGCTGCTTGGCGTACCACGAGCAGGCCGGCCAGGACACCTAGTGCCAAGGCCAGGGCCGGCATGGCCAAGTAGTCGACGGCGGGGACTTCGACGGGCATCGGGAACACCGGCCCCAGAGCGACGGCCAGGACGGCTGCCAAGACGGACGCCGCAGCGGTGACCACTACTGAGGAAAGCACCAGCTGTCCCGCAAGAGCCCACGTCGAGCCGCCGAGAGCTTTGATTACGCTCATCTCGACGGCTCGTTCGACCGCCGAGATGTAGGCGATCATCGAAATCACACCTAATGCTGACACCAAGAGGAGAGCTCCGATCGCCGCGACCGTCGCCGTGGCTTTGCCGACAGGCCGGTTGATGTCTTGGCGTATCTGGCTCATGTCGAGCAGGGCCGTGCCCGGCAGCGCCCTCGCGGGGTCACCTTTGACGACGACCGCCGAAGCCAGGTCCCGACCGTCGAACACCGCCCGCTGCAGCTCGCCGAGGTTCATCAGCATGACTGACTGCCCGGCGAAATAGGTCACCCCCGAAACGACCCCTGACACAGTAAGGCGAACACCGCCGAGCGTGACGGTAGCGCCGGGGGACAGGCCCGTAGTGGAGTCCACGAGCACCTGTGTCGGCGCGGACGGCAGCGTTCCTGAAGTCGGCTCGGGCCTAGTTATACCGTCCGGCGTGTAACCCACCACGTTGGCGTCTAATACCCTGCCGTCGGAACTGCTGATCGTGTCGTGCAAAGTTAGTATCGGCTCTGCGGCTCGCACCCCCGCCAGGCGCGCCACTCGCCTAGCCGTGACGGCCGGGAAGGTGGCCGGCCCGTCGAACGGGCCGCTCGAACCGGCGGGCACGACGTAGAAGTCCCCTCCGATAGTCGCGAGCGTCTTGTCGGATCCGGCGTTCCACGCTGCGTTGACCCCGGCGAGGGTGAGGCTTATGCCGAGAAGGACCCCTACGGCTGCGACGACGATCAGCGTGCGCTTCCAGTGGTACTGGAGCTCCCTAAGGGCGAGGCGGATCAAGGCCGCTTGTTGCCAGTCGCGGCGGGAAGGAACTGCTGCGCCCAGTGACGGTACAGGCCGACCGGCCCATCCCCAGGGGCGAGGGCTGGGCGCAGCAGGTGGCGTTTGGAGCGCCAAACTTTTCGGTCCTGGTCGACATCAGCGGCCAAACCTGCAAGGGTGAACTCTCTGAGCAGCGGGGCGACCAGCGCGGCTGGAATGCGTCGCAGTGCCGGCGGGGCGTCACCGGCCCAGCTCTCGTTGGCTGCTACGCCCAGGCGGAGGGTTACTCGACCCGGGCCGGTCGAGGTCGGCAGGACCCAAAGGCGCAGCCGGGCGCCTAGCGTTTCGACGTGCAGCTCGACCCTGGAGAAACCGAGTCCGTGCACTGACACTTCGATGGATGCGCGCAGATCGGGCGCCGGTGGCCAAGCGAGCCGCCCAGGGCGCTCGAAGGAGTAGCTCGCCGTGAGCAGCGGTCCCTCGCAGGAAGCTCGCGAGGTTTCGCGCAGCTCTTCGTAGCCGTGCAGGACTCGCAGGTGACCGAGATCGACGCTGTTCTCTGTGATCTCCAAGGGGTGCCCGGCGAAGCTCGACGTCCTCCACCTAGGCCGGGTCCACCCGTCGGTGGCGGCGGCGGGGATCGTCCACCCCGGCGTGTCGTTCTGCGGGTGTCGCCAAGCGAGGACGACACCGTCTAACTCCGCTGCCGGCCACATCTGAAGGCAAGCCCTGGACGGGACCCGACCGCCGTAACCAGTAGAGACGCACTGCCCGTCGGAGTTGAAAGCGAACCCGTGAAACCCGCATCTCAACTGTCCGTCACCAGTCGAGCCGACCTTGCCGAGGTGAGCGCCCAAATGCGGGCAGAAAGCGCCGGCCACCTTCGCCTGTCCGCGCTCCGCGCGCCAGACGACCAGTTCGTGCCCGCCGACGTTAGCGGGGAGCACTCCGTGGCGGTCCAAGTGACCGCTGGCGGCTACTGCGAACCACCCGGCTGGTTCGGGCAGCTGACGGCTCGTTAAAGCTTCGACCAACTCCTACCACCCTTTTGAGCTGTGACCTTAGAGCTGAGCATATGCGAGCCCGACGCCTCAGCGCGTAGTGCCGCTCGGCGCAGCCTTCTTACCGCTCGGCGCAATGTGACTTTCGGCGCTAGCGCGCCTGGCGGATCTGATTACGATTGGGTAGCGCCGAGAGCGCCGCCGTGACGCTTCCCGGCGCCTTTGCTCGGCTCGGAGCGCCAACTCTGAGACGTCGAGATCTCACTACAACGTCGGAGGTGCAGCAGTGGCATTGTCGGAAAGCACGTCACCTGTAGGAGTCGGAGCTATCTACGAGGAGGTGCACCGCAGAAGCATCGCCGACCCGGAGGGTTTCTGGCGTGAAGCGGCGTCCGCCGTGTCGTGGGAGCAGCCCCCCGGGGAGCGCATCTTGGACTCGAGCCGCCCCCCTTTCTACCGGTGGTTCCCCGACGCGACGCTCAACACCTGCTTCAACGCTTTGGACCGCCACGTGGAAGCCGGCCGGGGCGACCAGGCGGCGCTCATCTACGACAGCCCGGTTACGGCCACGAAACGTACGTACACCTACGAGGAACTGCGCGACGAGGTCGCACGCCTGGCCGGGGTCCTCGCCGGTCTCGGGGTGACGGCCGGCGATCGCGTCGTGATCTACATGCCTATGGTCCCCGAGGCGGTTATGTCCATGCTCGCCTGCGCGCGCTTGGGCGCTGTCCACTCGGTGGTGTTCGGCGGTTTCGCTCCTCACGAGCTTGCGGTGAGAGTCGACCACGCCCGCCCGAAGGTCGTGATCTCGGCGTCGTGCGGGATCGAGGGCTCCCGGGTCGTCGAGTACAAGCCGCTCCTCGATCTGGCTCTAGCCGAGGCGGCGCACCCGCCGTCGGCGTGCCTGATCCTGCAGCGCCCCCAAGCTGTCGCGGCGATGACCGAGGGACGCGACCTGGACTGGGTTCAAGCGATGGCAGCTGCGTCGCCGGTGCCGTGCACCACCGTCGCTGCGACAGACCCGCTCTATATCCTCTACACGTCCGGGACGACCGGAGTCCCCAAAGGTGTCGTCCGTGACAACGGCGGCCACGCCGTGGCGCTCACCTGGAGCATCCCCAACGTCTACGGTGTCAAAGCCGGGGAGGTGTTCTGGGCGGCGAGCGACGTCGGGTGGGTCGTCGGTCACTCCTACATCGTCTACGCGCCGCTCCTGGCCGGGGCGACGACCGTCCTCTACGAGGGAAAGCCGGTCGGAACCCCAGACCCGGGGGCTTTTTGGCGGGTGGCTTCCGAGCACAAAGTCAGCGTGCTTTTTACCGCGCCGACCGCTATCAGGGCCATCAAGAAGGAGGATCCGTCAGGCGAGCACCTCCGCCGCTACGACCTGAGCCGCCTGCGCTACCTTTTCCTCGCCGGGGAGCGCCTAGACCCCGACACCTACCACTGGGCGTCGGACCTGCTCAACATACCGGTGGTGGATCACTGGTGGCAGACGGAGAGCGGCTGGCCGATCGTCTCCAACTGCATGGGAATCGAAGCGTTGCCGATCAAAGCCGGCTCGCCTACCAAGGCGGTCCCCGGCTACGACGTCCGGATCCTCGACGAGGACGGCCACGACAGCCCCGCCGGTCGGGAAGGCGCCGTCGCGATCCGCCTGCCGATGCCCCCCGGGACGCTACCCACGCTTTACCTAGACGACGACCGTTACGTGCGCTCCTACCTTTCGCGCTACCCGGGTTTCTACCTGACAGGTGACGGCGGGCACTTAGACGAAGACGGCTACCTGTTTATCATGGGACGCATCGACGACGTCATCAACGTCGCCGGGCACCGCCTTTCCACCGGGTCCATGGAAGAGGTCCTCTCCACGCAACCTGACGTTGCCGAGTGCGCGGTGATCGGCGTCGCCGACCAGCTCAAAGGCCAGGTGCCGGTCGGTTTCGTCGTCCTAAAAGCCGGAGTCGACCGCAAAGCCCAAGACGTGGAGGCGGAACTGGTCGCGATGGTCCGCGACCGGATCGGCCCAGTAGCGGCGTTCAAGCGGGCGCTGGTCGTCGCCCGCCTGCCCAAGACCCGCTCAGGCAAGATCCTCCGCGCGACGATGCGTCAGATCGCAGACGGCCAAGAGCCGAACGTCCCCTCGACCATCGACGACCCGGCGATACTTGACGAAATAGCCCAAGCATTGGAAGTGTGAGTATGGGTTAACCGGTCTCCGCTCGCAGCCCCGCAGGGCTGCGAGCGGATCGTCTGGCCCCCACGTGCCCACCACGACGGCACTGCCCGGGGCCGGCGGATCAGCCTCCGATGCCCACTACCGGTGCGTTTAGGTGTTGTCCGCCCATGCTGCCGTAGAAGGCGGCGTCTCCGAAGGTGAAGATTCCGCCGTCGGCTGCGGCGAGCCAGTATCCTTTGCCGTCGGGTGTGGGGGTTATTGAGACGATGGGGGCGTTTAGGTGTTGTCCGCCCATGCT
>JAJZNG010000064.1 GCA_021847945.1 Actinomycetes bacterium
ACACGCCCGCCGCCGAAGCGCTGAGCGCTGCAAGGGCACCGACGATCGCTGCTGTGCGCACCGTGGCGGCGGAGAACAGCCCCCGGGCGAACAGCACGTGGATCAGGGCGCTCACCACCGTACCCGCTCCGACAGGTGCTCGGCGCCAGGCGGGTGCATGGTGGCGGCGTCGACGAGCGGTGGGGGAGGACCTGGAGCGGCGGAGACCAAGACCCTGCCGTGGATGCGTAAGACGTCGACTTGATGGCCGTAGAGGGCGCTCAGGACCTCGGTGGTGACCACCTCGTCGACGCGGCCGCTGGCGGATTTGCCGGCGGCTAGGTAGACGACTTTGTCCATAGCCCCGAGAAGCGGGTTGACGTCGTGAGTCGAAACCAAAGAGGCGATCCCGCGCTGCCGGGCGAGCGCCGCGACGAGGTCGACGATCTCGTGTTCGGAGCGCAGGTCCAAGTTGGCGAGCGGCTCGTCTAGAAGAAGCAGGTCCGGATTGCGGATCACTGCGTGGGCGATCAGAACCCGCTGCTGCTCGCCTCCTGACAGCCTGCCCAGCCGCTTGTCCGCGAACTGCGCCGCTCCGACCGCTTCGAGAGCTTCGTCGACCAGCGCCCGCCGTTTGCGCGAGGGGAATGGGAACCCGAGCCGGCTGCCGTCGAGGCCGAGGCCGACCAGGTCACGCGCTCGAAGGGGCATGTCGGGGTCGAGGTCGATCTTCTGGGGCACATAGCCGATCCTGGCCGTGCCCCGCCCGTCGCCCGTGGAACGCCTCAGTGAACCCGACTGGGCCGTCACGAAGCCGAGGATCGCCTTTAGCAGGGTGGTCTTTCCGGCTCCGTTAGGGCCGATGAGGCCAGCCACTGAGCCTCGGGCGAGGTCAAAGGCGACATTGTCGAGGACGACGTGACCACCGAGCACGACGGTCAGATCGGTCACTTCCAAGACTGAGACTGGGGCTGGGGCGGAGCCGTTCATCACCTGCTGACCGCAGCCGTTCAGGCTCATAGCCGCGTCGTCGAGGCGTGCTCGGCGACCGCCTTGGTCAAGGCGTTGACCTCTGCGAGCATCCAGGACTGATAGTCGTAGCCTGGGGTGGGCATGGTCTCGTAGACGCCGACGATCGGGATTCCCTCCTTCTTCGCGAGGCTTTCGAAGGAGGCCGTGAGCGGGTCGGTCACCTGCTGGTTGTAGACGAACACTTTCACCTGGTGATCTCGCAAGAGGCTGTCCTCGAAGGTGACGTCCTCGGGGGAGGGGTCAGTGCCGTTCATGATGGCAGCCTGCAAGCTGAACGGAGTTCGGATGTCGCACCCGGCGGCTTGGAGCATGTAGTCGCCAACCGGCTCGGTAACCGCAACGGGCGTGGCTCCGTAGCGTGCCTTGAACGAGGCGAGCGCCTCGAGCCACGGGTCGAGGGACTCGTCGAACGATCCCACCTGCGCTTCGAAAAAAGCCCGATGGGCGGGTTCGAGATCCGACAAGTCGGCTGCGACAGCCTTGGCGACAGCCGGCATGGTCGACGGGTCGAACCACAGGTGCGGGTTAGGTGTTGAGTCGGGGAGCCCAAGGAGGTCCTGGACGTCGACCACCTTTCGTTTGGGGTTTGGCGCTGCCGCCATGATCTTCTTAGCCCACGTGTCATAGCCGAGGCCGTTACGCACGACGAGGTCAGCCCCGGCGATCTCGGCAGCGACCGAGGTGCTGGCCTCAAAGGTATGGGGATCAGTGTTCGGGTTGGACTCTAAAGCAGCAACCGACACGTATGGACCCCCGATCTGGCTGATCACGTTCGCGTACTCGTTCTCGGCGCCAACAGCCTTGACGACGCCGTCCTTTGGGGCAGCGCTTGAGCCGGAACCTCCGCAGGCGGCGAACCCGAGGGTTCCCGCGCACAGCGCTGCTATCGCCGCGAGCCCTCTCCTGTAGCGGCCTGTTCGTTCCATACGCATCCCCTTGAATGATGTGCAATCTACATATTGAGAGTAAGTATCACATACAGATCAGGACCCGTCAAGTTGGCTGACGCCGGTGAAGTCTCGCTTGTGATACCCTACGTGGATGGCGAGTGAAACGGTGAGAGACCGGATACTTGCTGCTGGGGAGAGGATCACGCCTCAACGCGACCTAATTGCGGGCGTACTCGAGACGGCCCCTCGGCCGCTTAGTGCTTCAGGTCTCTATGAGGCTGTGGCGCGCCTCGATCCGAGGATAGGCCGGGCAACGGTGTTTCGGACGGTGGCAGCGCTCGAGCGTGCAGGGATCGTCGAGCAGCTGTCGCTACCCGGTGAGCGCTCCGGTTACCTGCTGTGCGCCACGGTAGGCCATCACCATCACCTCGTCTGCCAGCGATGTGGCAAGGTGTCAGACCTGCCCGAAGAGACGGTCGGGCCCTTTTTCGCGACGATCGAGTCCGATCACGGCTTTAGCGTCGACCATGCGAGCTTCAGCGTCTACGGCACCTGCGCCGGGTGCTCGGCTCGACTTGTTTAAAGGTCCGTCGTAGGTCCTCGGTCAAGGTCGCCCGCGGGCCTGATACACCCGCTCGGCGAAAGCTTCCAGCATCTGCGTGCAGTCCTTCAGGCGCCGCTCGCCCTGAGACGCACCAGGAGTACCAAAAACGTCCTTGGCCCGCAGGTCCCGGTACCACCGGCGAAGCCGGTCGACGTTGTGCTCCTCTTCGTCGAGCTCGGCCAACGTGAACTTCTGCTTGTCTATCTCGCTGGTCAACTCTGCCTCGGCTTTGTCGCACTCGGCGCAGAACTCGACCCACTCGGCCTCACGTTCAGCGGTGAAAAGCCCCTCCAGCGCTGCGAGGGTGTCCTCCGATGCGGACACGTCGAAGCACAGCGCTTGACCGCCCGAGCGCCTTACGAGGGACACGGCTCGGTCGATGCCCTCGTCGAAGCGGTCGCCGGCAGGGATCGCCCAAGTAGCGGACTGCAAGGCCACCGCCCCTACGCGGCGCAGCTCCCGCCATACCGCCACCCGATCGCGTGACTGGTCTCCGGTCAGCCGGTAGGTGAGGATACGCCAACTCATGTAACAGACGCTACATCCTCACTGAGAGATGTCTGCTACCGTTTTGGAGTCTACTGTTCAGCCCAGGCAACCATCCGTTAACCGTCTTGCAGCCGGAGAAAGCCCCTGTGGAACGTCTCGTCGCCACCGCATTTCCATCTCAGACTCCGCCGCAGGCCCTCACCGGAGTTCCCGTGCTGGAACCCAAAGGTCTTAACAACTCTGTCTACTTGGGCCTCAACCACCTCTCCCGACAGACACCTTGGGCCCACGGATTCATGCACGGCTACGCACTGTGGCTGGGGCCGGTACTTCTCGCCATCATTTTCGTAGTCGCCTACTGCGTGGCCTGGTGGCAGAGGTCCTCACACGCCACGACACTCTTAGCCTTGGGAGGCATCGGCACCGTCGCGGCGCTCGGCCTCAACCAGCTCGTTGGTCACGCCGCCAAAGAGCTTCGTCCTTACGTGTCCCATCCTCAAGCCCTCGTGCTGGTAGCAAAGTCGAACGACTATGCGTTCCCCTCCGACCACTCGGTCCTCGCCGGTGGTCTGACAGTGTCGATCCTCCTTGCGCTTTACGTGGGTTCCAGTCTTCGACTCCACGCCAAAGGCGGCTTTGGTGGTGCGTCAGTGCCAACCAGGCGAGCGGTCCGAGCGCTGCGCGTCCTGGCGGCAACGAGCCTTGTTCTCGGCCTGTTCCTGTGCTTCGCGCGTGTGTACGTAGGGGCCCACTATCCAGGTGACGTGGTGGCGGGCTACCTGCTGGGGGCTGTAACAGTCGTCGCAGTAGGCCTCCTGCGTCCAGTCGCCTTCCTGGCCGTAGACGCCGTGGACGCAACGGTGCTCGGAAACCTGTTCCGTAGACCGCCAACTGCGCTTTCGCGGGTTCGCTCGACTAACTCCTGAACGGCTGAGAGGCTGGGGGTAATGCCGCTCAGTGGTATTCCTTGAGAATTATCTTCACCATCTTCCAGTTGATGGCGACGAAGCGGACTACTTGCGCGGCGAGGCTCTTACGTGCCCGCAGTGTCTGGTCTGTGGGAAGTGGTGCGCTTGCAATGTCGTCTGAAGTGTGATCCACCTTCGGCCTCTTTCTTCGCCTACTCGGGTATCAGGTGCCAGCCCGGGAGGGCTTTCGCCTTGTAGATGAACATGTAGTGCAAAGCCAGCTTGATCCAGTGTCCGGCAAGGCCGATCTCGCCGAATGTGTCTTTGAAGCTGCGACCGGTGCCGGGATACTTCTGGAAGTCAGGCACCACCGGGTACATAGTCATAGACGCGGCGCTACCGTGTCGCAGCCCCGACCCAGCAGAAGCGACACAAGCAGCGCCCATGTCGGCCATCGACGCTGTGCGGATCTCGACGTCTGCACCCTTGTCGATCATGGCCACGATGTTGTCGGCGGCCAGCTTGCCCATGATCCCCGACGGCATCCCCGTGCGTGGCGGGGCCGGCGTGATGAGAGTGCCGTTGGGCGACTCCCTCGGCCGCGAGATCTGATGAGGTGGGGCGAAGGCGATCCCAACGGCGAAGATATTTGGGAAGCCTGGAGCTTGATAGGTGCGAGGCCAGTCTTGGGCTCTCCACTCCTCGAACGGCTTCGCAGAGTAGTCGGCGTCCACCTTCATGAAACCGTTGGGGGCGAACAACTCGGAGCTTATGTCCCGCCCGGAGCGGTCGAAAGCTTGAAGGTCGACTCCCCGAAAAGGCGGAAGCAGCATCGCAAAGTCGAACATGAGAGTGTTGATAGTGCCGTCGAGTTGCTCATAGTGCACGGCGTGCTCTTCGACTCCTGTCACGTGGGCGCCTGTGATAGCCCGGATCCCCCGCTCTCGGAAAAGCGACTCCGTCCAAAGCTTGGAGGTGGTCTGAAAGCCCTGCTGGGTGAACGTCAGCC
>JAJZNG010000048.1 GCA_021847945.1 Actinomycetes bacterium
GGTGGGTGACCGATCCGGCAGGCGACCAACCACACTGTGTGCCGCTCGTCGTCTGGGCAGTACCAGACTCGCCCGCCGCCGGTAACTTCATACTGCCACTGCTCGAGGGTGCTTGCGCCCACGGCTCGCGACGACAGCTTGTCTCTCAGCCTGCCCTGGCGCTGGTCCCGGCGGCGCGGGTCAGCGCGAAGCTGCTCCCAACACGTCTTGGTCGGCCCAGGTGCATGTGCGCACAGCTGCTCCCAACCGTCGCCGACTTCACCGGCACCGAAACGGAGCTCCCACTCACCGGCCGCTGCGGGTGGAGCTACCCGCTCCCCCCGGCGCTGTGGACTCCGAGAGCTCACGACGCCGGGACGGGCCGGCCATCCGCTTCGGGGATCGGGTGGGCGAGCTCGTCCGCCAGCTCCAGGTTGGCCTGGAGGGCAGCAGGCGTCTTCCACTCGTCGAGCACCTGGGCCCGAGGCGCGATGAGCCGATGCGAAGGAGAACACCCGCAATGACCACGCAAACCAAGAAAAGCCACCGGAGCTGGTCGGAGATCAAGACCGGCCGGAGAGCCAACCTGTCCGACAACGAGCGGGTCGAGTCCGACACCCGAGCGTCACCATCGAGATGCTGGCCCGTATCGCCACAGCCCTAGGCGCTCCCTTGTCGGTCAGGATCGGCCAGGAAGAGGCGCCTCTCGCCAGCTGAAACTCGCCATCTAGGCAACCGTCCCGATGGCCCGAGCAAGGAACAGATAGAACGAACTGGGGCATGCCCCGCAAGCCCCGTCAGTTCACGGGATCTGGAGCCGAATTTCGGGGAACTGGAGGGTAGGTGCCGGCTTGGAGCCTACTTGGTGCCTCGCGTTCGGGGAACCGACGCGGGGCAGCTGTCAGCCGGCTTTACGGCCGGGGGCTGTTTCGGGTGTGAGGAGCTGGTGGACGCGCTGGTGGGAGATACCGAGGATCGCGGCGGCGTCTCGCATGCTGATCCCGCGGCCGGTGAGCGCAACGACTGCTTTGCGGGTCTGCTCGATGGCCACCCGGTCGGCGTTACGGGCTTGCTCGCGGGCTTTGCGCGCCTGCTCCACGGTCCGGCCTGTGGTCTTCGGGAGAACCGGCCGGGGGACGAGCTCGATGGAGGCTTCGTCGGTCTGGAACCACAAGGCGGTGGCTTCGCGGATCCGGGTGAGGGCTTGGTCGATGGTTTTGCCCCAGGTGTGGACTCGCGGTTCTTCGTCGAGCTCGACCGACCAGCGCCCGTCGGCTTCTTTCTCGAGGCGGGCGGTGTAGGTGGTCATTGTCTCCTCCGTCGTGTTCGGGTCGGTGTCGTGTGTCTCATTTCGTGAGCCATTTCGGGCCCAGGCATGGCCCGAGGTCTCGTTCGATGGATCGGAGTGTGCCTGGGGTGATGTCGCCGGTGTGGAGCGGGATGACGGTCTGGCAGGTCCCGCAACGCTAGATCTGGTGTGATCCTCGTTGGCGAAGCGAATCACAGCCATGCTCCCGCAGCTTGCGGATCAGCACCCGACCGGTCACCGACTCAGTCTATCTACCTAGACGGAGCTATGTCTACGACGTTAGACGGGGTTTGGGGCGGGTGAGGTTCGAGGTCGGGGTGCGCCACGGTGAGGGAGTAGCGCATGGCGGTTTCGATGTTGAGGCCGAAGAGGTCGCAGATCCGGCGGACGTCTCCGCCGGTGGCGTGGACCTCTTGGAGGATGCGGTCCTCGCTCAGGGCTTGGGGTCGCAGGTGTGTTCCTCTCCACGGGAACTGCTTGCCGACCGGGGTGAGGCGGGGGGCGCTGACACGGCCGACGAAGAGATACGGGTTGATCGTCGCCGGCCAGGTCCGATTCCGGTAGTTCGAACGGTACACCCGTGTCGTGCGGCTACCGCCTCGCAGCAGCCGACGGCGGCGTCTTCTCATACAACGCACCCTTCTACGGATCAGCCACGCCAGGCACCACTCCGTCCGGCCCGGTGGTCGGGGCTGCGTCGGCCTAGGGCCGGTCGCTGCGCTCGCGGATTGCCAGTTCAGACTGGTTGTGAGCACTCCATTCCCCCTCTGGTCGGATGGGAGCAGTGGAGATGAAGGACTTCCACAGACGGTCGGGGAATATTTACTTGAAGTTTCAAGTTGCTCATCGCGTAAAGTTCGTTTCCTGTCGAGGAGCAAGCCATGCCCGCCGAGATCCTCTCTGCGACCGCCACCGCCGACCGTCGCATACCTGCGTCTCATCCGTTCGCCGCGCACCTAAAGCGCGTCGCCACCGTCGAGGCCTCACGCTCCCACCACGTCTGGGAGCCGTCGTCGGGTCCGATGCCGAGCCTCTACGTCAGCCACGGCGCTCCCCCACTCTTCGAGGACGGGCCGTGGATGACCGAGCTGCACCAGTGGGCCACCACGTTTGCCCGCCCCAAGGGGATTGTCATCGTCTCCGCCCACTGGGAGGCAGCGCCGGCGTCGATCTCCTCGACCGCAGCCGGAACCCGGCTGGTGTACGACTTCGGGGGCTTTCACCCGATGTACTACGAGATGGAATACGCGACACCTGACGCCACCGAGCTTGGTCAGAAGGTCCGTGAGGTCCTAGCCGGGACCGAGAGAGTCCAAGAAGTAGATCGTGGCCTCGACCACGGAGCCTGGGTACCGCTCAAGGTGATGTACCCGGCTGCTGACGTGCCCGTCGTCCAGCTCAGTCTGCCCACCCACGATCCGGATCGGCTCTTGAGCATAGGTTCCCGACTTCGCCAGCTCCGCCACGAAGGCGTTTTAGTCATAGGTTCCGGTTTTATGACTCACGGCCTCCCCTACATCGACTTCCGCCACCCCGACCTGGTCCCGACATGGTCGTCGGAGTTCGACGCATGGGCAACTGGCGCCCTAGCCAAAGGGGACCTTGACGAGCTGACCCACTTCGCCGGCCGCGCTCCCGGTCTGCGTTACGCGCACCCCACCGTCGAGCACTTCACCCCGATCTTCGTAGCCCTAGGAGCGGCCAGCGACCCCGAAGCTCCAGTCGACACGACCATAGACGGGTATATGTTCGGGTTGTCGCGGCGTTCGTTCCAAGCAGCCTGATGCCAGGGGCTCCTGACGGGCCGACCCGATGGCTGGACAAAGACGAGATGCGAGCGTGGTTGGGATTGCTCGGGATCGTGATGGAGTTGCCGCAGGCTCTGGACCGCCAGCTGCGGGCAGAAGCCGGAATCGGACACGCTTACTATTCGATCCTGGCCGTTCTTTCTTCCAGCCCCAACCAGGAAAGTCGCCTGCGTGATATCGCTGCTCTTACCGGCACGTCACTCAGCCGGTTGTCGCACGCCATCGACGCCCTCCAAGGCAAAGGCTGGGTGCTTCGCCAGCCGAGCGACGACGCTCGCCGCTCGACCGCCCGCCTGACCCCGGCCGGGGCCGCGATGCTGGAGCGGGTGGCCCCTGGCCATGTCTCCGAGGTGCGCAGGCTGGTGTTCGACCGCCTCGATCCCCAGGACGTGCGGCATCTGGCCGAGATCTCCGCCAAACTCCGGTCCGCCGGGGATCAGGCCGATGGATCGCCCCCTTAGAGCCCTCAGGTGGAGCGGTAGCGGATGGCCCACATCTGATCCGGACTACGAAGTAGGGCCTCCATCCCGCCGGATATGCGCTCCATTCGAAATATCGCTCTTGCAAAGCGGGTTGAGAAAGGAAACTTGAGCTTCGCAGCCCGTCTTTGCGGGCAACCTCGACGATAAGGAGCCACACCATGCCCTCCACACAAACCGCGATACTGGCCAGTGGCTGCTTCTGGGGGTCACAAGAGCTGCTGCGCAAGCTTCCCGGAGTCATCTCGACCCGAGTCGGTTACTCAGGCGGCGACACCCCCAACGCCACCTACCGCAATCACGGCGACCACGCCGAGGCGGTCGAAATCGTCTTCGATCCTGAAGTGATCTCCTATCGCGAGCTACTCGAGTTCTTCTTCCAGATCCACGACCCGACGACGAAGAACCGCCAGGGCAACGATGTCGGGCGCAGCTACCGCTCGGCGATCTTCTACACCGACGACACCCAAAAGGCTGTCGCTGTCGACACGATCGCCGACGTCGACGCATCTGGGCTGTGGCCAGGCAAGGTCGTAACCGAGGTGGCCGCTGCCGGTCCGTTCTGGCAGGCTGAGGAAGACCACCAGGACTATCTGCAAAAGTACCCGGATGGCTACACCTGCCATTTCGTGCGAGCCGGCTGGAGGCTTCCCGCTCGTAGCTGAGCGCCACTTGAGGGCCGGCATCCAAAGGGCCTCCACCACACGGGGCCGCGGCCGTCGGGTAGGTCTCGGCCGCGCTGGGATAAAGACGAAACCGCCGAGGAGTTGGTTGCTCGAGCCGGCGTCCGTCGGGCGCAAATATCGCAGAAACGCTACGCGGGCCCATACCTCGGGTCACACGGTGATCTCCGGGTCGACGACGTGGCAAAGCTGGCGGCACAACGCCTATCGACGTTCGCTCCGGGCTACCGCCGAAGGTTGTGCATTGTACAGATATGCCTGAACGATTTGCACGCCCATTCTGCGCGTTCAGCCTCCCCTGAACGCGCACATGGAAGTATAAGTCACGTACGTGTAACTACTCCAAATGTGATTATCAGGAAACTTTAAGAATTCACTTGACTTCGCAACTGTCTGCTCTTATTGTGCCAAGCAGGTGGCATGTTGATCCTGGGGCTAATGCTGGTCGCCTGATCCAAGGGGAGTGAATGGCGAACCCGACACCTTTCGCAATCACCAAACCACCGAGGAGACAGATGAAGATCAAGGGTCATATCGGACGTACCGTCGGCGCCGTCGCTATCGTAGGTGGCGCAGCAGCAGTGCTGTTTACCGGGTCACCAGCTCACACGCAGTTCTCAGCAACCTCGACGAACAATGTCG
>JAJZNG010000045.1 GCA_021847945.1 Actinomycetes bacterium
CCAAGAAGACCAACGACACGGCTGTGGCCGACGAGTTGCTGGCTCACATAGCGGAGATCGACAAGATCTTCTGGGAGACCAAGAAGTAGACAACCCCCACGGGCGTTCCCACTTGTCGAACTAGCCAGAGGGCGCCCGCCGGCCAGCTCAAGTGAACCGCCACGCGACCTGGCCGGCGCACCCCGGGGCCTACGGACCCCACTGTGCTAGAAGGCGCCGGGACGCTTCGGTAGCAGGGTGCTCGGATCCGAGCGCTTCGAGCTCGTCGTCGCTCACCTGCCGCAGCAGGCGGACAGCTTCGTCGATGTCGCCGGTTTCGTGCATCAGTTGAGCTATGACAGCTCGGGTGACGAGCGTGTTCACGTGTCGGTCGCCGAGCGCTGCTTGTTGGGCGGGTAGCAGAGCCCTTAGCGAATCAAGCGCTCGTGCAGCGTCACCGGAGAGGGCTGTCCACACAGCGGCTCGGTAACGATTCGCGAGAATGGCAGGCGACAGCGGGTCCGCGACAGCCATCTGGTCGGCTAGGAGGTCTTCGTACAAGCGGGCAGCTTCGTGCGCGTCGCCGAGCTCGCCTATAGCTTCGCACAGCCGGGAGCGGGCCTCGAAGGTGAGTGGATGTTTCCTACCGAAGGCCCGCCTTCGGTTAGCCAGGACCTCCTCAGCTTCGCCTACCGAGATAGAGATTCTCGGAAACGGGACCTCGTCGAAAGGTCCGAAAGTCCTAGTAGGGGCGTCGGGCTTCCGAAGTCCCGCCCGCAGTAGCGACACAGGGTCGCTCACCCCCGCTTCGGAGAGCCTGAAGGCTACCTCGTAGGACGGTAACGGTCGGCGGCGGCGGCATCGCCGGCATTTAGTGAAATACAGCGGAAGTTTATGGTCAAAGTAGTCGAAACGCCGCCATACGCTCGCGGCGCTGGCATCGCATCTCGGGCAGCGCACAGTCACGCCTACGAGCCTTTGTGCGCTGATTATGGTGCCTACGGTCCCGTTACGGCCGCTAAGAGGCCGTCCGGTGGTGGTGACGTAGGTGAGTCGGTTCCTCCATTCAGGGCCGAGACTGGTGTCAGGTGGCGATCCCACGTTTCCTAGCATCGCGCAAGAGGCCGCCGAGGCGGAGTCTGAGCTGGAACTGAAGGAGTGGGCGCGGAGGGATTCGAACCCTCACGCCGTGAGGCCGCAGGGTTTAAGCCCGCTGTGTCTGCCATTCCACCACGCGCCCACACCCACATTCTGCCAGGCCGGATAGCCTCGGGGCATGCTCGCTGTGCTGAGCGCTCTGGCCAGCGCCCTAACGTACGCACTTGCGTCGGTTTTCCAGCATCGCGGTACCGCCGGGGAGCCGGCAGCGGAGAGCATCGAACTGGGTCTCCTGGTCCGCCTGGCCCGTAGCCGGATCTGGCTTTTCGGGGTTGCGTGCGACCTCGCAGGTTACGTTCTTCAGTTCGTCGCTTTGGGCCACGGTCCGATCGTCATGGTCCAGACTCTGCTCGTGTCGGGGCTTTTGTTCGCTCTTCCTCTTGGAGCGGCCCTCAGCGGACGTAGGCTGGCTTCGAGCGACTGGATAGGAGCGGTCGCGGTCTGCGCCGGGCTGGCGGTGTTCCTAGCCGTTGCAGCGCCAGCCGCCGGTAACAGCAACCCGGGTAGCCCAAGCTGGGCGGTCCTCCTGTGTGTCGTGGTGCTAGGAGCAGCCGGTTTGGTGTCGTGGGGGAGAGGCCCCGCTTCGCGGCGCCGGGCTGTGGCCTTGGGCTCCGCGGCCGGCCTGGTCTACGGGGGAGCTGCCGCTTTGACCAAGACTACGGCGCACATCCTCGACCGGGGCCTGCTCGACGTGTTTTTGCACTGGCAGCTCTACGCTCTGGCCGTTCTCGGGGTGGGTGGGATGCTGCTCGCTCAGAGCGCCTTCCAGGCTGGTGCTTTGGACCTGTCGCTGCCGGCGCTGACCGTCGTGGACCCCATCGTCAGCATCGTCATCGGAGTCGCGGCGTTTCGAGAGAGCGTTGACACCTCCCCCTTGGCGCTGGCAGCTGAGCTGGTAGCTCTTGGGTCCATGGTGGCCGGTGTCATTGTCCTTGCGCGCAATGAAGGTTTGGTTGCAGGACCGGTAGCCTGATTTGGGCTATGAGAGCATCAGACGCCGACAGACGTAGGACCATCGAAGAGCTTGGTCGCCACTGCGCCGCTGGCCGTCTGGACACCGACGAGTACGCCAGGCGCATCGAGGCTGCGTTAGGCGCGTCTGAGCTAGAGGAGCTCGACGAGCTTCGAGTTGACCTGCCGATGCTCCGAATCGCTGCCCCCGAGCCGCGCCAGTTCCGGGAGGATCGGGGGGATCAGAGGGTGCTGGGTGGTTACGCCATGGCCCTGACGGCGAGCGTAGCCGTGATCATCTTGGTCGTAGGGCTAGCCGGCTCGTGGGCGTGGGCGTTGGCGCTGCTGGCCGGATGGCTTCTCGGCGTTGCGGAGGCCACTTTCGTGGCCTTGGCCCGCCGCAACCGTTGACCTGGCAGCCCTGCAGAGGTATCTCTTAGTTGCCACCCGGCGACGTCAGGAGCGCCAGCGGAGGTTTGTATCCTCGTGCGTCTTAGGCGAGCAGGACTATCTTGCCGAGCTTGGAGCCGGCGGCGAAACGCTCGTAGGCGAGGGGAGCGTCGTCGAGACTGAAGGTGTCGCAGACCGGGACTTTCACCGCCCCGCGAGCGAGCAGAGGTATGACGTGTGCCTCAACGAGCCTCGCTGCGCGAGCCTTGGCCTCCATCGGTCGGGCTCGAAGCGTCGAACCGTGAATCCGCGCCCGCTTGCCCATCAGGACTCTAAGGTCCAAGTCGGCTGTCGTGCCGGCCCCAGTTCCGATGACCGCGATCCGGCCGCCAACGCCAAGAGATTGAAGGTCGGTGGTTATGTTCGACCCCCCGACCAACTCCAGGACAACGTCGTAAGGACCGTTGACGGCCACGTCGTCGGGGGAGACCGCCAGCGCTCCCAAGCGCGCTACGTCCTCCCGGCGAGCCGGGTCCCTCACCGAAGCTACGACAGCAGCTCCAGCCGCCACCCCCAACTGGACTCCTGCGGTGCCGACGCCTCCAGCGGCGCCCTGCACGAGGAGCCGTTCGCCCATCGCCAGATCGGCCTGAGTGAACAGCGCGTCGTGCGCCGTTGTGAAAACCTCCGGGAAGCCCCCAGCTTCGGGCCAGCCGGTGCCGGCCGGAACGGGCATCGCCTCGCGTTCGTGCACGACGGCCAGTTCGGCTTGCCCTCCGCCTCCGACCACTGCCATTACCCGGTCTCCGGTGCGGAAGCGGGTGGCGCCTGGGCCTAGGGCTACCACTTCCCCGGCCAGTTCCAGGCCTGGGATGTCCGGCGGACTGCCAGGCGGCGCCGGGTAGTGGCCTCTCATCTGGATAAGGTCGGCGCCGTTAAGCCCCGCTGCCCTGACCCTTACCAACACCTGACCGTACCCGGGGACCGGGTCTGGGTGCTCCCGGACCTCGATCCGCCCGTCTGCGACGGTGGCCGCTTTCACGCCCCGACCGTCGCTGCCAGCTCGGCGAGGAGGTTCATCGTGGCTTTGCGCTCGTCGCTGGTGCCGAATACCGGCAGGCTCAGCGCCGTCGCCCCGATCTCGCCTAAGCGTAGAAGCGCTGAGCGAACCGTCGCCTCGTCTCCGACGATCGCAACGTCAGCGGGGCCTTCCGCTCCTTCGATGTCGAGCATCGCCCGGTACGAGGGAAGGTTGTTGTAGAAGCCAAAAATCTCTGCCGCTCTCGCCCTCGCCGCGTCAGGATCCGCAGTTACCGACACCGGAAGCCCGACGACTACCTGCGGGTCCGGCCTGCCAGACCGTTGGGCGGCGGCGGTGATCTTCGGGACGATGTGCGTCTCGATCGTCCTCGGCCCGACCATCCAAAGCGCTGTGCCGTCGGCGAGGGAGCCTGCGAGGTTGAGCATCTGGGATCCAAGGGCGGCGACGATGACCGATGGGGGAGTGGACCCGGCCGGCTTCATCGCCGAGAAGGTGTGGGCGCTCAGCTCCTCGCCAGTGACGTCCGCTCGGCCGTCGTGCAGGAGCGGCATCAGGATATTCAGGTACTCGCGCATGTGGCGGACAGGCTTGTCGTAGGAAAGCCCGTAGGCACCTTCTATGACCACCCGGTGCGAGAGTCCGATGCCAAGGGTGAGACGTCCCGCGGTCGCCGGCTGAACGGTGAGGGCCTGCATGGCCATCACCATCGGGTGCCGGGGGTAGGTTGGCACTACCGCAGTTCCCAGCTGAACCCCCTGCACTTCCCGGCCGACCACGGCCAGGGCGCTCAAAGCGTCGACGTCGGACATCTGGGGCATCCAGAAATCCAATCCGGCTGTCTGGGCCTGTCTGGCTTCGTCGATTAGCTCGTCGATGGCGTTGCCTGAACGCCCGGAAACTCCGACCTGGATACCTATTCTCATGCGATCATGCTACGCCACTAGGGTCGGGATCCTGTCGTGGACGTCCCCGTGACCGATCCGGGTCGAGCACCCCGGGGGATCCGGGACGGATCCGGGTGGAGATCCGCCAGCCCGCCGCGTTATCTTCGCCGTGTGACCAACCAAGCCGACGCAGCATTTCGCGTAGAGCACGACTCGATGGGAGAGGTACGGGTTCCAGCCGAAGCATTGTGGCAGGCCCAGACCCAGCGGGCCGTCGAGAACTTCCCCATCTCCGGCACGCGCGTCGAAGCGTCGCTTATATCGGCGCTCGCGGCTATCAAGGGCGCGGCAGCGTCAGTGAACGCCGAGATTCACGTGATCCCCGAGCCGATCGCCCGCGCTATCGAAGAGGCTGCCGGCGAGGTCGCCGCCGGCGGTCACTCAGGGGAATTCCCGATAGACGTTTACCAGACAGGATCGGGGACGTCGACGAACATGAACATGAACGAGGTTCTCGCCACGTTAGCCACAGCGAAGCTCGGCGAGCGGGTCCACCCCAACGACCACGTCAACGCTTCGCAGTCCTCGAACGACGTGTTCCCCTCGGCGATACACGTTGCCGCTGCGACAGAGATCACCGACAAGTTGATCCCCGCCCTCGGACATCTCGCCTCGGCGCTCGGTGCCAAAGCGGACGAGTTCGCTTCGGTCGTCAAGTCCGGACGCACCCATCTGATGGACGCCACCCCCGTCACTCTCGGTCAGGAGTTCGGGGGTTACGCTGCGGCTGTCAGCTACGGCGTCGAAAGGCTGGCCGCCTGCCTGCCGCGTGTGGCTGAGCTCCCTCTCGGCGGAACCGCCGTCGGCACTGGGATCAACGCCCCGGCGGAGTTCGCGCCGGGCGTGATCGCCAGGCTCTCCCAGGCGCGTGGCATACGCTTCGTGGAGGCCCGAAACCACTTCGAGGCCCAAGGCGCTAGGGATGCGCTCGTCGAAGCTTCCGGCGTGGTCAGGACGATCGCAGTATCGCTGTATAAGTGCGCAACCGACCTGCGCTGGATGGGAAGCGGCCCGAGGACCGGTCTCGCCGAGATACGCATTCCTGATCTGCAGCCGGGCTCGTCGATCATGCCCGGCAAGGTGAACCCGGTGATACCCGAAGCCGTGTCGCAAGTCGTCGCCCAGGTGATCGGCAACGACGCTGCCGTCGCCTTCGGCGGGGCGGCTGGCAACTTGGAGCTCAACGTGATGCTGCCGGTTATCGCTCGAAACCTTCTGGAGTCGATAAGGCTGGTCAGCGCTGTCAGCGTCGTATTCGCCGACAAGTGCATATCCGGTATCGAGGCTGACGTCGCCCGCTGCCGTACCTACGCCCTGTCGTCACCTTCGATAGGTACCGCTCTTAATCCCTACATCGGCTACGAGGAAGCGGCGAAGGTCATCAAGACGTCGCTGGCCGAAGGCAAGGACTTGCGCAGCGTCGTGTTGGAGCGCGGCCTGCTAAGCGAGGAGGAAGTCGACCGGGCTCTAGACGTCGAGGCTATGACCCGCGGGGGGATCGTCCACTAGGGCTACGAATAACGAGGAGCGACGACGGTGGGCTGAAGCGTCTCGGCGCGGCTACCTTCGTAGGTGATGGGTACCGGCTTCGAGATCCTCGTTTCGCTCCACGTCCTGTGCGCCATTGGCGGTTTCGGGGCGGTCGCCTACAACGGGCTCTACACTTCCCTGGCTGCTCGCAGGCCCGACGGAGGGACCAGCGCCGTCCTAGAGGTGAACAGGCTGGTGTCGGGGCTGGCGGAGATGCTCATGTATGCGGCCCTCCTTTTCGGTGTAGGGGCGGTAGCCGCGAGTCATTCGACCATCAAGTTCTCCTCTCCGTGGATTTCGGCGGCTTTCGGTGTCTACCTTGTGGCGATCGGTGTGCTTCACGGGTGGATCCGACCGAACCAAGCCAGGCACCTCGAAGTCGTCAAGCGCTTGGAGGACCCGGCCAGATCGCCAAGTTGCGGGGATTGCGGGGACTGTGGCATGTGCGAGACTCCGGGAGGGCAGCAGGCGGGTGGCCCGAGGCCGGCCTCCCGGCCGGTAGCGGGCGCGCCAGCGTCGGCATCGCCGGAAGGATCCGAAGGAGCAGTCGACGTGGCCGCCGAGCCGCCGGCTCCCAAGTCGAACGCTCAGGAGGTAGCGGACCTGCGCCGCTACGAGAGGTTCGTCAACGCCGGGTGGGCGGGTTTCAACCTTTTGGTGGTCGCAGCCGTATACCTGATGGTCTTCCAGCCAGGCGGACGGTGATGGCGGAGCTTCCTTCGACGCCGACCGTGAGCGTAGCCCGAAGGGCAGCGCGATGAATCCTGTGGAGAGGCTCCGTTACATCTCTCAGGCCCGAGGCGCCGACCCTGCGCTGGTCGCTGCGGAAGCTGCTCACGCTTTGATAGAGCTGGCATCCGTCCAGCCGGAGGGTCTGGTCACGGCGTGCAGGCGTCTCATCGAACGTAACGTGGCTCTCGGACCTCTGTGGTGGCTCAGTGCTCGTATCCTGCGGGCCGCCGACCCTAAGCGTGAGGGAGTCGACGCCGCCCAACAGCTCGACGCCGACGACACTTCGTCGGCGCTCGCGGAGCTCCTCGACGGTGTCGGAGTCGCTGTCGTGGTCGGATGGCCGGACCTGATCGCTACCGCCTTGCGCCGCTGCGGAGACATCGAAGTGCTCGTGGTTGACTGGGATTCGCAGGGTCCGGGTTTCGTCCGTCGGTTGTGTGACTGGGGCTGCGAAGCGACTCTGGTATCCCCGTCGGGTGCCGCGACAGCGGCGGTTGTCGCCGACGTCGTGCTCGTCGAGGCCTCCGCGGCCGGCCCCGGAGGGGTGATAGCCGCTCCCGGCTCGCTCGGGGTCGCAGCGACGGCGACACACCGGCGGGTGCCGGTGTGGGCGGTGGCGGGCGTAGGGCGCACGCTTCCAGGGCCTATGTGGGACACCCTTGTTGAGTGCCTCGACAACTCAGGGCTCGAACCGTGGGATCGCCCGGCGGAGGTCGTCCCCCCAGACTTGCTCAGTTTGGTCGTCGGGCCGCTCGGAGCCTGGAAGTCTTCCGACGCTGACGCCGACGGTTTGGCGTCGGCCGTGTCGGCTGCTCTGGGATCGTCGACCTGTCCCGTCGCTCCGGAGCTTCTTCGGATATGGGAACGCCAGTGACGGCGTCCTCCCCGTCGGGAGGCCGAACGTGACGGCTATGACCGCCGACGAGCTCGTCGAGGAGTACATAAAGCTGGGTCTCGCCTTGGGACGTCACGTCGACGGTTTCGTCGACGCCTATTACGGGCCGGAGGAGCTCGCCATTCGCGCAGCTTCAGGAGCCCCGGTCGACCCTACGAAGCTGGCAGACAGGGCGCGGCTGCTGCTATCCGAGTTGGCTTCCACAGAGACTATGGCCGACAGGCGCAGGGTTTGGCTGGCTGCCCAGGTGCGTGGACTGATGACCAGTGCTACCAGGCTGGCCGGGGAGACGGTCGGATACCTCGACGAGATCGAAGCCTGCTACGGAGTCCGGCCTGCTTGGGAGCACGAGGACCTTTTCGCCGAGGCGCACCGGCGCATAGCCGAGGCTCTCGACCGCCACTCGCTGCGATCCCCGGGGAGTCTCGCAGACAGCTTCAACGCGTGGCGGGAAGGCCACGTGGTTGCCCCCGACATGGTGCTCAGCGCCGTGAGGAGTCTCGCTGAGGACTTCAGGGCCAGAACCGACGCCGTGTTCGGCCTACCTGAGGGCGAGCACGTCGACTTCGAGGTGGTCACCGCCAAACCCTGGTCGGGCTTCAACTTCTACCTGGGGGGCCTTCGAAGTCGCGTCGCTTTGAACGTGGACCTGCCGGTGCTGTCACTTTCGCTCGGACACATCGTCGCTCACGAGGCCTACCCGGGTCACCACACCGAGCACTCCCGCAAGGAGGTCGGTCTCGTCCGGCGGAACAAGCAGCTAGAAGAGAGCATCTTCCTCGTTGGCACCCCGCAGTGCCTGATCGCCGAGGGCCTCGCCGACCTGGCCTTGGAGGTGATCGCTTCCCCGGCCCCAGAGGTGGTCCTCGAAGGCCATTTCAAGCCGTTGGGCATACGCTACGACGCGGCGACGGTAGCCGAGGTTGCGGCGGCGGGCGATGTCCTGTCGTCGGTGCGCGGTAACGCCGCTATCGGTATCCACGACCGGGGGTGGTCGGTCGACAAGGCTGTCGACTACGTCGAGAGTTGGGCGCTCACGTCCCGCCAGCGGGCCACGAAGACCGTCGAGTTCCTTACCGACCCTACGTGGCGTGCCTACCCGTTCTGCTACATCGATGGTGTCCGCCTGTGCCGCAGCTTCGTGGGAGGAGACCCGCGCAGGTTCGCTCGGCTCCTCGGCGAGCAGATAGTTCCGGCGGAACTGGTCGAGGGCTGACAGCGGCTTCTAACATCCGGGCATGTCTGAACGTTCCCGCCACCTTCCCCGCCGGTCCTGTCACGCCGTTCCGGGTTCCAGCGACAAGTTCCTCGCCAAAGCACCTTCGCTCGGAGCTGACATGTACTTCTTGGACTTGGAGGACGCGGTGGCTCCCAAGGAGAAAGAATCCTCGCGCGCTCGTGTGGTCGAGGCTATCCGCCACAACGACTGGGGCGACGCTGTCCTCTGCGTGAGAGTGAACGCTTGGGACACCCGCTGGACCTACGGAGATGTCATCGACGTCGTCGGGTCAGCCGGGGAGCGACTCGACGAGATAATGCTCCCCAAAGTGCAAGACCCCGCCCAGGTCGTCGCAATGGACCTGCTTCTCACCCAGGTTGAGCTGAACTGCGGACTGCCGCCAGGCCACATCGGCATCGAAGCCCAAATCGAGACGGCCCGTGGCCTGATCAACGTGGATGCGATCTGCGCAGCGTCGCCTCGCCTTGAGACGGTTATCCTCGGCCCCGTGGACATGTCAGCATCGATGGGGATGCCGTCCCTGTCGGGAGGTTTGGACATCCCCGAGTACCCTGGGGACTACTTCCACTACGTTTTCGCCAGGATACTGATGGCCGGAAGGGCGAACGGCCTTCAGGTAATCGACGGTCCGTACGTCAAAGTCCGGGACCCCGAAGGGTTCCGCAGCTACGCCCGACGAACGCAGATCCTCGGCTTCGACGGCAAGTGGAGCCTTCACCCCGACCAGGTGGGAATCGCAAACGAGGTGTTCTCTCCTACCCAAGAAGCGTTCGACAAGGCTTGGGACGTCCTGGAAAGCTACCGCGCAGCCACGGAGGGCGACGGCAAGGGGGCGGTGATGTTCGGCGACGAGATGATCGACGAGGCATCCCGCAAGGTAGCGGTGACGCTCGTAGCTAAAGGAGAGCGGGCGGGCCTGACCCGAAGCGCCACCGCCTAGGCAATCCGAAGCGCCCAGGCCTAGCCGCCCCGAGAGGCGTCGCCGGCTGTCGAGGTGGCAGCTTCGACGAGCCGGCGGGCTATCACTTTCAGAGCGAGAGTCTCGTCTGCCCCTTCGAAAATAGACAGGACACGTGCGTCGACGAAGTAACGGCTAACCGGGTACTCCTCTGCGTAGCCCATGCCACCGTGGATCTGAAGCGCCTCGCGCGCCACCCACTCGGCTGCCCGGCACGAGAACGCCTTGATCAAAGACGCCTCAAGGCGTGCTGTCCCACGCGCCGCCAGTCCAGCCGCATGGTAGTTGTAGGCCCGGCAGGATTGGATGATCGCCGCCATACGAGCAAGCTTCACCCTTGTCAGCTGGTAGTCAACGATAGGCCGTCCGAACACCACCCGCTGCTCGGCGTAGCGAAGCGCTGCCTCGAAAGCCGCCTGCATAAGGCCTACCGCTCTCGCAGCGGTCTGCAGCCGGCCGTTCTCGAATCCTTCCATTTGAAGGTAGAAGCCCCGGCCGAGCCCGGCTTGCCCGCCGACAAGGCAGTCCCCGGGGACCAGCCATGCGTCGAACGAGAGCTCGTAGGAGTGCATCCCCCGGTAGCCGAGAGTGTCGATGGGCCTTCCCTCCAGCCGGCCACCGTCGGGCTGGCTGAGCACGAACCCCGCCGAGGAAGCCCTGTCTTTCTCCACCACGAAAAGCGAAAGGCCCTTGTGGCCGGCCGAGCGGTCCGGGTCGGTCCTAGCAAGGACCATCAACACGTCGGCGCGCGCCGCGAACGTGCACCAGGTTTTTGTGCCGTCCAGGCGCCATCCGTCCCCCTGTGGGCGCGCTGAGAAGGTCAGGCCCGCCACGTCGGAGCCGTGGTCGGGTTCGGTGACCGCCACCGCCGCCATGATGTCCCCGGAGGCGAGCCGGGGCAACCAATGTTTCTTCTGGCTTTCGGTGCCCCCGGCGAGAAGAGCGCGGGCGAGGATCTCCGGTCGGGTTATCAACGACCCGGCGGCGCCAAGCGACACTCTTGAGAGCTCCTCGGTGGCCACTACCATAGCGAGATAGTCGTTACCGTCTCCGGATGCCGCTCCTCCGTAAGCCTCCGGGACGGACAGCCCGAAGGCGCCGAGCTCGCCGAGACCCTCTATCACCGCTTCCGGTACGTCCAAGTTCCCGCGGTGGATCGACTCTGCCAGCGGGCCGACGCGCTCCTCTGCGAAACGACGGAACGCCTCGGCGACCATCTGGAAGTCCGCGTCGAGCATCCCCGAGGGATCCATAGCGGACTCCAACTGCGACGAAGCCACGTAGTCGGGGTGGCGGTGCGCGCTTACAAAGCCGCGGGTGGCGTCGAGGCTGTTGGTCGTAGCAGACCACGCCTGCTCCTGGGAGAACATCCGCGAGGCAAGATCAGCGAGGGCGTCCGCAGCGAAGATCTTCGCGAGTTTGACGGACTCCGGGTCCTTCGGACAGTCGCGCAGCCCTATGGCGGCCACCTCAAGTCCGGCGGTGACGTGGGCGAGGTCATAGGCGAGCACCTGGTTGCCGTCAAGCGCACCTTTACCCTCTGCGGCGAGGGCGGCGACTGCTGCTGCGGCAACCTGTCGTCCGACGTCGAGAGCTTCGAGAGCCTCCTCGACGGACAGGTGAGAGTCGGACGTCGTCATGGCTGCGAGGATACCGGCCGGCGGGCTACTACGGTCACTAGAGGAGGCAGCACAACCGGGTCGTCGCCGGGGTCGACATCGGTCATCGCCTCAAGATACGAGGCGACAGGTCCCGGCCCCGCCCAGGCGGGAGCCTCCGCCCAGGCGTCGACGAGCTCCAGGCCCGCCTGGCGCACCAGCGACGCCAAGACGGCCCCGACGTCGGCATCGGTAGCGTCGGGCATGGACAGGGGAGCGCCCCCCACCCGGCCGGCGGAGGTTATCGGCTCCTGGGCTAGGACCCAGCCCCCGGGACGGACTGCGTCACGCATCTTGGTAAGTACTACCAGCGGCTCGTGGACGTGAATCAGCAGGAAGCGGCAGAAGGCCAGGTCGAGAGCTTCGGGCAGCCGCAGTTCCTCGCCCGCCTGGGTCAAAGCGACCACCTGGGCCTGCGTCGCCAGCGCAGCCGCCGCCGCCACTTGGTCGCGCCGCTGCGGGTCGGAGTCGACGGCATAAACCCTCCCGGTTCTGCCGACGATACGGGCGAGGGCCACGGTCACATCCCCCCCACCTGCCCCGATGTCAGCGGCGCGCCATCCTGCCTGGATGCCCAAGCGCTCCAGGGCTGTCTGTAGAGGTCGACGGTAGACGTCGTTGCGTAACTCCAGTTCGATCACGGTATGGCACGTTACGCGCTGGGGGGCGTAGCCTGAGCTTTCTGTGAGCACCTTCGACCGTCCCTTCGGGCGCTACTTCGAGGACTTCGAGCCTGGCGACGTGTACAAGCACTGGCCCGGTAAGACGATCACCGAGCACGACGACCACCGCTTCTGCATGACCACGATGAACCACCCCCCGCTTCACACCAACGCCTGGTTCGCAGAGAACGAGACCGTGCAGGGTCGAAACGTGGTCGTCGGGAACCTGGTGTACTCGGTTGTGCTCGGCATGAGCGTTCCTGACATAAGCGGTTCATGCATCGCGAACTTGGAAGTGAGCGAGCTGCGTCACAGCAAGCCGACATTCCACGGTGACACCATCTACGCCGAGACGAGAGTGGTCGAAAAGAGGGAGTCCTCCACCAGGGACGACAGGGGGATCGTCACCGTCGAGAGCAAAGGGTTCAACCAGCGAGGCGAGGAAGTCTGCTACTTCAAGCGTAAGGTGATGGTTTGGAAGCGGGCTGCGGCCCCGCAACGCCGCCGGCCCTACGACGACGCCGGCTGGGACTGACTTCGTGGTCGAAGTAGTGTTCTACGGGGTTCGCGGATCGTGCCCGTGCCCGTCGGAGGGCACCCGGCGCTACGGCGGAAACACGGCCTGCGTAGCGTTGAACGCCCCCGGCGAATCGCCGATCATCTTCGACCTGGGAACAGGACTTAGAGCCTTCGGGGACAGCCAGCCCCTTGACGGCTCGTTCGCGGGCACCGCCCTCGTCAGCCACATCCACTGGGACCACGTGCAGGGCCTGCCCTTCTTTCCACCGGCGGACCGTTTCGGCGCTCGCCTCGACGTCTACGGGCCCCCGCCAGGCGATCTCGGGTTGGAGAAGGCTATCGACGCGCTGATCTGCCCACCGTATTTTCCTGTGACCATCAGCGATCTGCGCGGTACGTACAACTTCCACGAGGTCTACCACGACGAACTGCAAGTAGGCGGCGCGAAGGTGACGGTTCGTCCCGTGCCGCACTGCGGGCCGACCGTCGGCTACCGGGTCAGCCTGCACGGCAGGGTCGTTACCTACATAAGCGACCACCAGGCTCCGCCGGACCTAATGTCGATCGACCCGGGTGTGATCGAATTGGCCACGGGAGCGGACCTTCTGATACACGACGCCCAGTACACCCCCGAGGAGTTCTCGGAGAAGTCCGACTGGGGCCACTGCACCGTCCAGTACGCCCTCGGTGTCGCCCGGGCGTCGGGAGCCAAACGGGTCGCACTCTTTCACCACGACCCTTCGCACGGCGACGAGCTTTTGGACGCTCTGGTCGACGAGGCTGCCAGGCTCGCAGGTTCGAGCGGCCCTGAAGTTATCGGAGCTTTCGAAGGTCTTCGGATCTCCCTGTGAAACTCGGCGGTTGCACGATCGCCGCCCAGCCGACCTTTAGCAGAAACTGTTTCTCCTGCGAAATATACGAAAAGGTGCACCGATCCCATCGACTTGGCGCTCGCAGGGCAATACGGTTGGCGTGCAAGACGCCCTTTACGGCCATGGCCGCAACCGCACGGAAACGATCCTTGGAGCCCGATGGAAAACCTAAACCTGTCACACCCGGATGTGATCCGCTCCGCTGACGTATCGGAGTCGCGCGAACGTAACCGTCTTCGCCGATACCGGCGCCTGGCGGTCCTATTGAGCGTCGTGCTGGCGGTCGTGGTAGGCAGCGACCTCTCACTGTTCGCTTTGCCGGGCCTCCACCTCCCCGGGAATTTCGGGCTCTACGGGCCTTCCGTCGTGTTGATCGGCCTTTTGGTTGTGGTGATGGCTGTGCCGATCCTGGGCGCCGGCCGCTCGCCGCACGTCTTGTACCGCCCGGAGGAGATAGGCGTCGGACTCGCCGATGTAAAAGGCAACGACGTTGTCGTCGAGGAGGTGATCAAGACCCTCAACCTGTTCCTGGCGCATAAGACTTTCAGGGAGCGCATGGGTGGGACCCCGCGGCGTGCGGTGCTCTTCGAGGGTCCGCCCGGGACGGGGAAGACTTACATAGCCAAGGCCATGGCAGCCGAAGCTGGGGTGCCCTTCCTGTTCGTGTCCTCGTCGGCGTTCCAGTCGATGTACTACGGACAGACGAACCGCAAAATTCGATCCTATTTCCGAGCGCTGCGCGAATACGCCCGCCGGGAGGGCGGGGCGATCGGTTTCATCGAAGAGATCGACGCTATCGGCGCCAGCCGGGCAGGTCTCGGCTCCGGAGGGGGACGAGAGGGGATCAGCGGTGTGGTCAACGAACTGCTTATCCAGCTGCAGTCGTTCGACACGCCGACGCTCGGCGCGCGGATCCGCGGTGGCCTCATCGACGCCGTGAACCGTTGGATGCCGCCTGGTCGTCTTATCAAGAAACCCGTCGTGGTCCCGGCGAACGTGCTCGTCGTCGGGGCGACCAACCGGGCGGCGGACCTCGACCCTGCCCTGTTGCGACCAGGTCGTTTCGACCGGACGATAACCGTCGACGTGCCCAGCCGGGCAGGAAGACGGGAGATAGTCGACTTCTACCTGGCTCGCAAAGCCCACGACGAGGTTCTAGACGACCCGGTCTACCGCGACACTCTCGCGGCGACCACGTTCGGGTACTCCCCGGTGATGCTGGAGCACTTGCTTGACGAGGCGCTGGTATGGGCTTTGCGGCGCGGTGACGACCGTCTCAACTGGGAGGACCTGCAGAGGGCAAAGATGACCGCAGAGCTTGGCCTGGCCCAGCCGGTCACCTACAGCCCGAAGGAGCGAGACGCGATAGCCACCCACGAGGCCGGCCACGCGGTCACAGCGTGGCTGGTAGCCCCGGAGCGCACCCTGGAAGTCCTTTCGATCATAAAACGGGCGAGCGCTCTAGGTCTTTTGGCACACTCGGAGGCCGAAGAACGCTGGACGAGGACAAAAGCTGACATGCAAGCCATGATCCGCATAGCAATGGGCGGCTTGGTCGCGGAGGAGATCTTCTTCTCCGACACCACGAGCGGCGTCGCCGGGGACCTTCAAGCAGCCACAGAAATGGCAGCCCAAATGGTTGGAAGCTTCGGCATGGGCAACTCGCTGGTGTCACTCGACGCAGCGCGCGGCCCCGCCGGGGGAAATATCGTAGCGAAAGTCCTGAGCGACGACACCTCTAGGGACAGCCTCGAAGGTCTGCTCGAAGAGGCCCGCGCCGACGTACGCTCGATTCTCAGCGAGCGCCGCTACCTAGTCGAAGCTCTCCGCGACGCCCTGGTCGAACGGGAGGAACTGATCGGAGCGGAGATAACCGCTGTTCTCAGCGAGGCCGAAACCCGGCACACCCCCGCCGTGCTCGACCTGCGCTGCGACCCGCGGCTCGCGCCCCAGGCTGGTGTCACCGCTTCTCCTGAGGTCCCCACCTCAAGCCGGGACGCCAGCTCCTAGCCAGAAGCCTCCACGTCGAGTTGCGAAAGTACGAAAGCCTGCACTTTCGCCTCGTCTCTCCACGCCTCGTAGCGCCCTGTCGGCCCCATATGCCCGGCTCCCATCTCCGTCACGAGCACTACTGGACGATTGGAGCTGCCCGCGCCGGCCGAGCGCAGCCTGGCGACCCACTTGGCCGGCTCCCAAAACCCGACCCTCGGGTCGTTCAGGCCCGCCGTCACGTACATCGCCGGCCAGCACTGCGGGTCGACGGCGTCGGGCACGTTGTCGTAGGGGGAGTACGACAACATCCTCGCGAAGGCCGCCGCGTCGTGAAGCGGGTCGCCCCACTCTTCCCACTCGGTCACGGTGAGAGGCAGATCCGGGTTGGACATGGTGGTAACGACGTCGACGAAAGGCACCTCGGCCACTACGACCCTGTAAAGGTCGGGTCTCATATTGGTGACAGCCCCCATCAATAGGCCTCCCGCGCTACCGCCGCGTGCGGCGACGCGACGGGGACTGATCCAGCCGTCTTCGACGAGCTTTGTGCTGCAGGCGACGAAGTCCGAGAAGGTGTTCGCTTTGCGCTCCATGCGGCCAGCCTCGTGCCAGCGGCGACCGAGCTCGCCGCCCCCGCGGACGTGAGCAATCGCCACAACCACGCCCCGGTCCAACAGGTTCAGGCTCGCCGGGGAGAAACCCGCCTCGTAGGGTATCTCGTAGGCTCCGTAGCCGTACACGATGCCCGGCGCGGTGCCGTCAAGCTTGTGGTCCGCCCGGCATGCGACGGAGATCGGTATACGCGTAGAGTCCTCGGCGACAGCCCACAGGCGTCGGACTCGGTAGTGGCTTTGGTCGAAGTCACCGCCGGCTTGCTGGACCCAAACCACGTCGCTCACACCGGTCGAAGCGTCATGGTCGACCCATGTGTTCGGAGTGACGAACGAGCTGTAACCGTAACGGTAGGAGTTGGCGTGCCAGTCCGGGTTCGAGGCCGCCAGCAGAGCGTAGGGAGCTTCCGGGGTGACGACGAAGTCCGACCGGCCGTCCCTGTCGAGAATCCTCACCCGCTCAACGCCGTCCACCGTGGATCTCTCCGTCACCGCGGTAAAGCCGGCGAACGCGTCGACTCCCACCACTGCTGTGTCGGCGCGCGGCTCAAGTACAGGGTGGATGTCCGGTGATCCTGCGGTCTCGGCCACCCTCCACAGCGATGCTTCGATGCCCAGGCCCGCCGGCTCTCCCTGAGCCGTGAGGTTGATCGTCACCAGCCACGAGTCCCCGTCGTGCTCCGCCTCGTAGAGCACGTCCGCCTTTCGCTCCAAGAGGACTTGAGGCCTTCTAGCGCCCGGCGCGTAGGAAGCGTCGAGCCAGCGGACCTCAGAGGAGGTCTTCGCCGAGGTGGTTATGACAATCTTCTGTTCAGAGCGCGACAGGTCGACCTCGACGTAGAAGCGTTCGTCGACCTCCTCGAAGACCAGCAGGTCGTTCGACGGATCGTCGCTTAGGCGGTGGAACCACACTTGCCAAGGCCTCATCGAAGCGTCCGGTTTAACGTAGAAGAAGCCGTCGGCGGATCTAGTCCAGGCGCTTGAGTAGTAGCAACCCGGGATCTCTTCGCTCAGCGGCCGCCCGCCCACCAGGTCACAGAAGCGGACCGTGTAGAGCTCCGAGCCGTCGACGTCCACACCGTAAGCCAGGTAGCGTCCGTCTGGGGACACGTCGCGGATGCCGACCTCGAGATAGCCGTCGGAGCCGGCCAGCCGGTTCGCGTCGAGGATAACCACCTCCCCTTCAGGGCGACCCTCTCGGGTGATGCGGGCGACGTCACCGGCGCTGTAGTAGCGGTTCTCGTCGCTTAAACGGCACTGTATAGGGTATTGAAGTCCCTCCTCGGTGCGGGTGTAGTACCACCATCCCCGCTTGTAGGAAGGCGGGCCGGCGTCACTTTCGCGGGTTCTGGATCGAATCCCCTCGAACAGCCGCCCCTGCAGGTCGCGCGTAGGAGCAAGGAGGAGGTCGGCGTATGCGTTCTCGGCCTCTAGGAAAGCGACCACCTCAGGATCAGAGGCATCGCTGAGCCATTGCCAAGGGTCTTCCCGGCTCACGCCGTGTCTGGTGTGGCTGTAGGGGCGCGGCTGGGCTGACGGCGGTTGGGCAGGGCTGGTCACCCGCACAGCGTGCCAGATCCAAGGGTGCTAGCCGGCCTGAGGCCTAGCCACAGGTGCCTCCGCTGCGGCTCTCAACTCCTTGGCCAGCACGTCGGCCTTCGTCGGGTTCTTACCGTCCAGTGAACGAGGCCAAAGGTGTCGATCCCACACGGCGTTCGCCTCGATGCAAAGGATCGAGATCCTTGCCATGAGGTAGATGAATGCGAGCCCCCCCAGGACTGGAGCGAAAGTGCCGTACATAGGGTTGGCGTGGGCTAGGAGAGGAACTAGACCCACCCCAACTCCGGTTAGGACCCCCCATGTCACGCCGGCCGCAGCGGCCCCAGGCGCGACGCTCTTGAGGGGTACCTCCTCGGGGGTGACGATCCGGAACAAAGCAACGAAGATGGACGCGTCGAACGCCACCGCTATCAGTGATGACAAAGCCGGGCCGCCGCTCCAGTGGAACACCCCTCCCATCGAGGAGACGAACGTGGAAGCGACCACGCCGAGCCCGAAGCTGACATACCACCAGGCGCCACGTGTGAGTCGGGTTGCAAAGCCGGGCCGTTTGGCCTGGGGCACGTCCCACGCCTCCGCCGAGGCGAACATAGACGCTTGCGCAAGGCCCTGAGCGCCGAGAACCAGTCCTACCAGGCCCACTGCCAGGGCCAGGGGGGAGCCGCTCAGGTGCTTGCCTTCCAAGTCGACGACCGCCGGACCTATCACCGGGTAGCCGTCTAGGTGCGACGCGACGGAACGGATCGCCGTGGTGTCTCCGGCGAGGACGTAGGCCGCTACGGTAAAGGCGGCGAGGAGGAGTGGGAAGACGGAAAGGAACCCGTAGTAGGAGATCAGAGCGCAAAGGTAACCACCTCTGTCGTCCGAGAACTTCTTCTGCACCGCCCACAGGAACGCTGGTAGCCGGTGGCTGCGTTGGAAGTTGTCGAGCCGGCGCAGCAGGGCCTCCACGCCGTCGATTCTGCCACGGCGACCGACCCGGCGTTTTGGGTATCCTCGGACATGAAAATATCGACGATGCTCAGCTACTCGGGGGGCTTCAAGGAATCTGCCCGTCAAGTAAGCGAAATGGAGAAGGCCGGACTGGACCTGGTGTGGGTCGCCGAAGCTTACGGCTTCGACGCTCCCAGCCTGATGGGCTATCTGGCCGCGCTCACCGAGCGAGTGGAGATCGGCTCGGGCATACTGCCCATATACACCCGTACGCCAACGCTCCTAGCGATGACAGCGGCCGGGGTGGATGCTCTTTCTGACGGGCGCTTCCATCTAGGGCTCGGAGCGTCGGGACCGCAGGTGATCGAGGGATGGCACGGCCTGCACTACGGCGCCCCGATCGGCCGTACCAGGGAGATAGTTTCCATTTGCCGTCAGGTGTGGGCCCGGGAGAGTCCCCTCACCCACGACGGGCGCTTCTACCACCTTCCGCTGCCGGCGGGCGAGGGCACAGGGTTGGGGAAGGCCCTCAAGATCATCGCCCACCCGGTCAGGGACCGTATACCGGTGTGGGTCGCCTCCCTCGGGGACCGCAACGTCGAGATGACAGCCGAGGTCGCCGACGGATGGCTTCCGATCATGTTCGTTCCCGAGAAGGCAAAGGCGGTCTGGGGTGACGCTCTCGCGAAGGGAATCTCAAAGCGCGATCCTTCGCTCGGACCTCTCATGATTGCAGGCGGAGGACTTCTTGCTATCGGCGAGGGTGACGACGTGATCGAACTTCGAAACCTGGCACGGCCGATGATGGCCCTCTACATGGGCGGCATGGGAGCCAAGGGGCGGAACTTCTACAACGACCTCCTCTGCAAGTACGGCTACGAGAAGGAGGCCGCCGAGATCCAGGACCTGTACCTGTCAGGGAAGAAGAAGGAGGCTGAAGCTCTGGTACCCGAGGAGATCGTGAGGCTAACGTCGCTGTGCGGACCGGCATCCTGGGTGGCTGAAAGGGTCGAAGCGCTACGCGAGGCTGGTGTCACCCACCTTCAGGTGACTCCCGTGCCCGGCCCAGGCCAGAGTCCCGCCCAGCTAATCGGTGCGCTGCGCGAGATCGCTGGCTGACTGAACGGCTCGCTCCGAGCTGGTTAGCCGAGCCGGGAGCGGCGCGAGTAGCCTCACAGTGTGCGTCCGATGTTTACGACTTCCCCGGGTGAGTACCTGTTCGCTTTGCTGATGGCTGCGTCGCCGATCGTCGGGTCCATCTGGGTGGACCCGGCGGTGACCAAATGGATCGTCTTCGGAGTCGGCTGCGCCATGGTCCTCGTTACCCTCGCCGTGGCGCTACGACCCGTCAAGTCCACCCAGTAGGAGTGGCGCGCCAGCTACTTTTGGCGCCATGACGAAGATAGGTGTCGCCTTGGCGGCGGGGGGTTCCGTAGGGGTTGCATACCACGGGGGTGTTCTGGCGGCTCTCGCCGAGGCCACCGGGTGGGATGCAGGCGAAGCCGACGTGCTGATGGGGACGTCGGCCGGCTCGGTTACCTCGGCGATGTTACGAGCCGGAGTTCCTGCTGTCGACCTGGCGAGAATAAGCGAAGGTCGTCCGCTGTCTGCACAAGGTTCCAGGCTCATGACCCTCGGGAGGCCACGACGTCCGAAACCGTCCGCCCGCCACGCGCTCGGCTTCCGACCTGTGAGCGACCCGCGGGGCGTCCTTCGGGGGGTGAGCAGGCCCTGGTCGCTCAACCCGAGGGCGCTCGCCTTGGCGGCCATGCCCAGCGGCTTCATCCCCACGAACAGCCTGTCGGACGGCTTGGACGCCCTTTTCCCGGACGGATGGCCCGACGGCGCCCTATGGGTCTGCTCCTACGATCAAAAGGCCGGTAGGCGGGTCGTCTTCGGCCGGCCAGGGGCGCCGAAGGCTTCGGTAGGCAAAGCTGTGGCCGCGTCGTCGGCGATACCCTCTCACTTCGCCCCGGTCGAGATAGAGGGCCGCCGCTACGTCGACGGCGGGGTGACCTCGATGGTAAACCTGGACGTAATGGTTGGATCCGGCGTCGACGTCGTCGTCGTCGTTTCACCGTTAACTCAGGCGTCGCCGTGGCCTTCGCTCAGCGCGACGACCGTCGTAAGGCAGGTCCTTGGGCTTCAGCTGCGCAGAGAGGTGGCGACACTGCGCTCCTCGGGGGTCGAGGTAGCGGTGATCCAACCGGGGCGCAAAGCCGCCGCGGCGATGGGCATCAACCCGATGGACGCAGCCCGGCGAGGAGACGTCTCGCGCGCCGCGAGAGCGGAAGTGGAGTCGTGGCTGGCGGGAGCGGGCGGTGGACTCGGACGTCTCCTGCGCGACCGAGGCCGTTTCGTCCGTGGCGCCAAAGCGGTGTGACGGTAACCGGCGACCTCGCGCGATACCAGCCGCAGTTTGTTACTATCTGCATAGGAGAAATCTGTGGAGGGACAGTCCCTCCCGGTCGGGTAGTGACACCCCGGCTCCCAAGGCACGCTACCGCGAGGTGATCTGAACGATGTCGACAACAGCAGCGCTGGACCTCGGAAAGTACAAGCTTGGTTGGAGTGACTCCGAGGACTTTTACGTCTTCAAACCCAAGCGAGGTCTATCCGAGAGCATCGTGCGCGAGATGTCGTGGATGAAGGGGGAGCCTCAGTGGATGACCGAGAGGCGTCTCAAGGCGCTACGCCACTTCGAGAGTCGGCCGATGCCCACGTGGGGAGGCGACATGTCCGGCATCGACTTCTCGAACATCTTTTACTACGTCAAACCTATAGACAGCCAGGTGGACGCCTGGGACGAGCTGCCGGAGTCGGTGAAAGCCACTTACGACAAGCTCGGAATCCCCGAGGCGGAACGGAAATACCTCGCCGGCGTCACAGCGCAGTACGAGTCCGAGGTCGTGTACCACCGCAACAGGGAGGACCTCGAAGCCCAAGGCGTGCTGTTCTGCGACATGGACACTGCGCTCCGGGAGTACCCGGAACTGGTGAAGCGCTACTTCGGACGTGTGATTCCCGCCAACGACAACAAGTTCGCGGCACTCAACACGGCGGTATGGTCGGGCGGCAGCTTCATCTACGTGCCACCCGGGGTGACTGTGTCGATGCCGCTGCAGGCTTACTTCCGGATCAACTCCGAGAACATGGGTCAGTTCGAGCGGACACTGATCATCGCCGACGAGGGTGCACAGGTTCACTACATCGAAGGCTGCTCCGCCCCGGTCTACAGCACCGACTCGCTGCATTCGGCGGTGGTCGAGATCGTCTGCAAAGCGTCGAGCAGGGTGACCTACACGACCATCCAGAACTGGTCGAATAACGTGTTCAACCTGGTCACCAAGAGAGCTATGTGCGACACCGAGGCTCATATGGAATGGATCGACGGCAACATCGGCTCTCGCCTGACCATGAAGTACCCGGCTGTATACCTGATGGGGCCCAAGGCCTCCGGGGAAGTGCTTTCAGTGGCTTACGCCGGCGCAGGGCAGCATCAAGACGCAGGAGCGAAAATGGTCCACGCTGCGCCTGAGACGACGTCGACGATCATCTCCAAGTCGATATCCAAGGATCAGGGGCGTACCTCGTATAGGGGCCTAGTGCGCATTGAACCTGGCGCTCGCAACTCCAAGAGCTTCGTGCGCTGCGACGCACTGCTCCTAGACGACGTGTCGCGCAGCGATACTTACCCCTACATCGAGCTTGGCGAGCAGGACGCCCAGGTCGGCCATGAAGCCACTGTGTCGAAGGTCGGCGACGACCAGCTGTTCTACCTGATGAGCCGGGGTCTGACAGAGCAGCAGGCGATGGGAATGATCGTCAACGGCTTCATCGAGCCCGTGACGCGCACCTTGCCGATGGAGTACGCAGTCGAGTGGAGCCGGCTGATCGAACTGCAGATGGAAGGGTCGATAGGCTGACATCGCAGAGTCGCCGGTAGGATCTGGAACGTGACAGCCGCAATAGCCCTAGCAGTGGTGCTCCTGATTGCTGTGGTGGGCGCGTCCATGGCCATGGAGTCCCAGAGGGCGCAAGCCGCAGGAGCGTCCCCGCGTGCTGCCAAACCCCCGGCCCCTCCAGTCAAGCCACCCACGCGAAGCAGAGGCAGAGCCCGCAACGTCGAACCCGAAGTTCCTCCTCCGCCTCCGGTGGACATTCCAGCTTCCATGGAAGCGGAGTTCAAGCAGCCTGATCTGGTAAGGAACGGGGTGCAGGCCCAGGCCCGGGTGGTGTCGGTCGTCGACGAGCGCACCCTCGGCCCGGTAACCCGGAGCAGACTGGTGCTGCGTGTCGAGCCGGACGGTGAGGAGGCCCCGTTCGAAGTCACGATCCGGCACGCCTTTCAGACACCCGAAGCTCGCTCCGTAGTGAAGGTCGGCTCGCAAGTAACCGTTCGCTACAGCCCTGAGGACCGTCGAGTCGTGCTCGACCCCGGTCAGGGCTGACCGTCTACAGGAGTTATCACGCTGTCCAACCTGACCCCTAAGTTTGCAACCGCGCTCGGCGGCCCGTCGTGGCTGACACAGGCGCGCCAGCGTGCCGCTGAACGCTTCGAGTCGATGAAGCTTCCCACCTCGTCTTTGGAGGAGTGGCGTTACAGCCGTATCGACTCCCTCGACCTAGACCGGTTCGAGCCGGTCGGGTCGAGCTCCCGCAGCGGCGGCCACGACGAGACGATCCCAGGTGCGCTTGTCGAGGCGGCTAGGCGTTGCTCCGCGGGGGGGACGCTCGTAGAGACCGTCGACGGCCGGCTGAGCATCGTGGAATCAGCTCCGGGTTCCGGCGCAAAGGTGACTGTCCTGTCCCAAGCTGCGGAGGAGCCCGCACTCGTGTGGGCCGCTGGCGGTCTAGACGCTTTCGGGACGGCTAACGAGGCTTTCAGCGTAGACCCGATCCTCATCGAGGTCACGGACCGTGACCGTCCGGTGAAGGTGACCGTCGTGCACCACTGCTTAACCGACGGGCTGGTCAGCTTCCCTCGCGTTCTCGTTCGGGCTGCCCCCAACGTGGACGTGACCGTTACCGAAGTGCTGTCCGGCGACTCCGCATGCCTCGTGGTGCCGGTGAGTGACCTCGATGTCGCGGCCAACGCCCGGATGGTCTATCTGGGTGTGCAGGCGCTCGGCGGCCGGGCGTGGCAGATAGCCTCGCAGTCGAGCAGAGTAGCGGCGGGTGGAACCCTCACCTCCGGAGTTGTGGCCCTCGGTGGCGACTACGCACGGGTGCTTACCTCCTCCTCGTTGACAGGAGCGGGAGCTTCAAGCCGGCTAGCAGCTATGTACTTCGCTTCGGGATCTCAGATGCACGACTTTCGGACCGTCCAAGACCACAATGCCCGCAAGACCTTCTCCGAACTGCTCTACAAAGGAGTAGTGGCGAACACGGCGACCTCGGTGTACAGCGGCCTGATCCGAGTTGAGAAAGGCGCTAAAGGTACAAGGGCTTTCCAAACTAACCGTAACCTTGTCCTCCACGAGGGAGCCCGCGCCGAGTCGGTCCCTAACCTTGAGATCGAGGAGAACGACGTGAGTTGCAGCCATGCCTCGGCGATTGGGCCCGTCTCGGAGGACGAGCGCTTCTACCTTCACTCAAGGGGCGTGCCACCGCAGGTGGCGGACAGGCTGATCTCGATTGGTTTCCTGACAGAGGTGCTTGAACAGCTTCCCCTTGGAGACCTGTCACCCCATGTTGTAGAGGCGCTGTCAGCGAAACTGGCGGCGGCCGAAGCCACACAGGCTGAGCGCTCAGACAGGCCGCAAAGCGGCGAAGCAGGACAAGAGGAGTTGATGTGAGCGAACTGGCGAGAGTGCCGCTAGCTGATCTGGCGGACTGCGCGGCGACCCGGGTGGCCGGAGGACCCGACGGCGTCTGCGTGGTCAGGTCGGGTAGCAAACTGTACGCGCTGGACGATCGCTGCAGCCACGCCGACGTGCGACTCTCGGAGGGCGAAGTCGACTGTGAAGAGCTCACAGTCGAATGCTGGAAGCACGGTAGCGCGTTTTCGCTTAGCGACGGGGAGCCTCTCTCCCTTCCGGCGACACGCCCGGTAGCCGTCTACGAAGTCCTCATTGACGGCGACGACGTGGTGGTGATCGACAAGTGACAGGGCCTGCTCGAGGAGGCCACGTGCTGGCAGTCCGCGACCTGCGAGCGAAAGTGGCGGGCAAGGAGATCCTAAAGGGCATCGACCTCGAAGTGCGCTCCGGGGAGGTACACGCCGTCATGGGGCCCAACGGCTCGGGAAAGAGCACCCTGTCCCACGTGCTGATGGGTAGGCCCGGTTACGAAATAACCTCCGGTCAGGTGACGCTTGACGGGCAGGACATTCTGGGCATGCCGACGTGGAGGAGAGCGCAAGCCGGTCTTTTCCTGGGTATGCAATACCCGATAGAGGTACCCGGCGTAAGCCTTGAGGCCGTGCTCAGGGAGTCTTTCACCGCCGGGGGACGCGACCCCGCGGACGTCGACGATCTGGTGGGCTCGGAGGTCGGCCGGGTCGGCTTCGACGCAAGACTGCTGAAGCGTGCGCTCAACGTTGACTTCTCAGGCGGCGAGAAGAAACGTAGCGAGACGTTGCAGTTGGCGGTGCTGCGTCCATTCTTCGCGATGCTCGACGAGGTCGACTCGGGGCTCGACGTAGACGCTTTGAGGGATGTGGCGAGGAGGGTAGCTCAAGCGGCTGCGCAAGAGGGACTCGGCGTGATCGCTATCACCCACTACACCCGTCTCCTCTCCGAGCTGCGACCGGATCGGGTGCACGTGCTTTCGGGTGGCCGCATCGTCGCATCGGGCGGTTCCGACCTCGCCGACGAGTTGGAGGCTCATGGTTACGGAGCCTGGGGCAAGGACGAGCCCGCCCGGCCGCCGGAGGTCGCGCTGGCGGCACCTACGTTCCCCTGAACGCTGCCGGGGTGTCGAGACGTGCGGTAATTCTCGCAGTCCTCGGCGGCCTTGCGTCGACGAGCGTGACTTTCACCGTGTTCAACGTCGCGCTGGTCGATATAGCCGGGACGCTGCACACATCGTCAGGAGTGCTCACCTGGAGCGTCACCGGCCCGCTCTTGATCGTCGGGGTGGCCGCCCCGATCCTCGGCCGCCTGGGGGATATGTACGGGCACAGGAAGCTTTACCTCTATGGCCTGGTCGGTTCTCTAGCGTGTTCTGCTCTCACCGCGGTGTCGTGGAACGTGGAGGTTCTCATAGCCGCCCGGCTGCTTTCCGGTGTCGGCGGAGCGGCCATGGGGGCCGCATCGTGGGCCTTGCTTTTCGGAGTGTCCTCGAAAGCCGAACGTACGAGGGTACTGGGCTGGTGGTCCCTCGTAAGCGCCGGGGCCCCCGTGGTAGGCGTGGCGATCGGCGGTCCTGTCGTAGAGGATTTCGGCTGGCGTTGGATCTTCATCGCTCAGGTTCCGCTGATCCTTGCCGCTTTGATAGCCAACGTCGCCGTCCTAAAAGAAACTGAGCGTCAGGGGCGCGAAGAGCTCGACGTGGCCGGGGCATTGCTGCTCGCCACCGGTGTCGCAGCGCTGCTCGTCTGCGTCGAACAGTTCAACTCGGGGTTCACCGACCCGTTGGTGATCTCTTTCGCGGGTCTTGCCGTCGTCTGCTTCCCGGCGTTCTGGGCCGTAGAGCGCAGAGCCAGGTTCCCGGTCATGCCCCTGGAGTGGTTCTCGATGCCTAGCGTGGCTCTTCCGTGCCTGGCCTCTTTCGGAGTCAATTTCGCCTACATGGGCGGCTTTTTCCTCACTCCGCTGTTCATGGAGCAGGCGTTGGGTTACAGCGTCGGCTCAGCGGGCCTGTACCAGATCGCCCGCCCACTGGTCTTCGCCATCGCCGCGCCGTCCGCCGCTGTCATCGCCCGGCGCAGGGGCGATCGTAGCGCCGCCGTCGCAGGCGGCCTGGTTCTCGTAGCGTCGATGCTAGGTTTCGTCGCGGTTGCGCCAGGATCGCCCGGTCTGATGATCCTGGCGGCGCTCGGAGCTTCGGGGTTGGCCAACGGGATATCGACCCCGTCTCTCGGTGCCCTGGTAGCCGGCGCCGTCGATAACGAGCGTCTCGGATCGGCCAGTGCCGTCGTGCAGCTCGCCAGCCAGGTCGGGGTCGTAGCCGGGATACAGGTAATGGAATCCGTGCAGGCCTCCTTCGCCCGCAGGGGCCCTCTCGTCGGCTCCTACCACTATGCATACCTCGCCGGGGGAGCAGCGGCTCTGGCGGCTGCGGTCGTTGCGCTCGCGATCAGGCCAGCCGGTCAAGCGCGCGTGGCTGGTGCTGCCTACAGCGGGTAAGCGGGCTCAGGCTTGCGACAGAGTTTCCAGGGGTGGAGGTCTTCGCTCGTCGGCTTCCCACGCCACGGCGCAAGCCGTCGAGCAGAAGTGCACCACGGTGCCGTCGGACCCGAAGCGGGTGTCAAGGCCGGGCTCTAAGGGAAGGGTGAGACCGCAGCAGGGGTCCACGGTGGTTGCGTCCGCCGAGGCGATGCTGAGCACCGTGGCCTCCACTGGACGGTCCAGGCCCCGGGCCGGGTACCCCGAGAAGGTGCCCGCCGCTACCCATCTCGGTGTTCGAGAGGCAACCTCCCGCGTAGCGAGGACTTGACCGTCCCCGGCGGCGTCGCATAGCCGGGCGGCGACGTTCGCGGGCCGGCCGATGTAATCATCGCCCTCGAACATGATCACCGGGCCATGAGCGAGGCCGGCTCTCACGCCCAGGGGCAGTTCCGCCGATATCCGGTCTGCCAACTCGATTGCCATTGCGACTACAGCGGGCGTGTCAGCGGAGCTGAGCATCGCCCCGTCACCCAGCCATTTGGTAACCCGGACCCCCCGTCGGGCTGCGATAGCCCTAACCCGACCGCGAAAGCGCGTGAGCACTTCGACGGTCCTTTCATCACCACACCGTTCCGTGAAAGCTGTGAAGCCGCTGAGGTCTATGAAGGCAAAGCATCGTTCTACCCGCATGGTTTCACCGACACGATGCTAGCTGGTCCAGCCCGGAGCGCCTGAACTAAGCGACCCGCCCTGCCAGGACGAAAGCGGAGTACATCGGGACTATTTGGACCTGCGCCCCGGTGTAAGGGGCCTGCACGACATCGCCACCGCCCACGTACATAGCTACATGCTCGCCGGGGTTCGCGAAGAACACCAGGTCCCCGGGCTGCAGATCCGACATTGGAATGTGGATTGTGTCAGCGTATTGAGACCCGCTGTAGTGGGGGAGCGA